>DATDOL010000167.1:0-4743 GCA_035293265.1 Ignavibacteriaceae bacterium
TCAACACATGAATCCGGGAGGATTATCTGCAAAATTACAGCCGACCGCCAAAAGCAGGATTGAAGAATTTGTCAGGAAACTAAGAGAAAACAATATCACAGTTATGGTTCGAAATACTCAAGGAGACGACATCGCTGCTGCATGCGGACAGTTAGCTTATTCTCAATCACTTTTAAAAAAGAAGAAAAGTTTATCTTCAAACCACATTCCTGAGCAGCAATAGAAAATGAAAAAACTATCTCACGACGAGATTGCGAAGAACAGAAGCTCTCTTGATGAAATACATAAGGTTAAAAAGCTTCCGGTTAGTGTGATATTGAATAGCATAAGAAGTGATTACAATGTCGGTGCTATTTTCAGAACATCCGATGGTGCGATGATAGAAAAACTTTACCTTTGCGGTTACACTCCACATCCACCAAATTCCAAACACCCGGCTGGCAAAAAAGAAATTCTCAAAACCGCCCTCGGTTCAACAGAAAGTGTTAAATGGGAATATGTTAAGGATGCGAAAGAAGTGATATTATCCTTGAAAGAAAAAGGAATTAAAGTTTGCGCTCTAGAGATGACGGAAAAAAGTTTTCCTTACTACAATCTGAATAAAGATATTTTTCCGCTTGCATTGCTCGTTGGCAATGAAATAACAGGTGTTTCCCAGGAATTGTTGAACTTGTGTGATTTCTCAATCGAGATTCCACAATACGGAATTAAACAATCTTTAAATGTTGCCGTGGCTTATGGAATTACAATTTTCAGGTTACGGGAATTTTTTGATAGAGCCTGAAAAAGTTAGCACCATTAATTTCCATTGTAACAAAAAAATTTATTTTTGAAATTCACCATCAGATTATAAAACAATCTAAAATAGTATGTTTTAGCGATGGTGATGATATGAAAAAAATATTTTTTGTCTGCTTATTCGTTGTGTTCGGCTTAATTTCATGTTCAGTTACAGAAAATGAATTTATGAACAATGGAATTATTACTGGTCCTGATGTTAGAGAATGTTCCTGCTGCGGTGGATATTTTATAGACATCGACGACAAGATATATAGATTTTATTCATTACCGGATAACAACTCAATAAATTTGATTGATGTGCGATTCCCTGTTTATGTAAAACTCGATTGGAAAAATGATGAGGAAGCATGTCTTGGTGATGAGATAATTGTTCTGCGAATTGACAAGCAATAACTGCGTTGGTTATACAATTCAACTGGTCAAGCTGCGGCTGTAAAAAACTCTTCACCGTTATCTTTGGTGTGAATCATCAGGAGGTTTGCTCTGACCATTTTAACAAGAGTCCGAGAAGCTCTTCTTTCAGAAATGTTAACAAGGTTGCTAAGTTCTTTCACTGATATCTTTTCCATCCGCGAGAGGTATTCAAAAATAGTTTTTTCAACAGAACCAATTGTATATTTTTTCAGACTCAAATTCTCCGCCTGTGCACGAAGTATTCTTACCATTTCTTTACTTGCCTGGATGCTTTTATCATTCACCCGGATGAGCACAACTGCTTTGTTAATATCAAATTCATTCTGGTAATCCTGAAGTCTATGTGGTTTATTGTCTGATTTCGGAATCGAAACAACTATCACTTCTTTGCTGTATAATTCTATAAAATCAATTGATATCCGAAGCGGTGGTTCGCAATAATGTTCGGCAGCATCAATAATCATTTCAGCTTCCGATTTTTCACTCTCAACACCTACAATTTCTTTATCATCATCAACTCCGAAAATGATAAAACCTCCTTTAGTGTTTGCAAAAGCAATCATTTCCCTTGCAATTTTTTCGGGAGTGGTGAATTGTCTTTTAAATTCGCACTGAATGTTTTCGCCCTCTCCAATCAAGTCTTTCAGCTCCCTTCGGTTCATAAATCAGAATCTTAATTAGCTGTTAAATAAAAAGGTATAGGTTAAAAGGTTAAAAGATTAAAAGATTAAAATATGATGCAGATTATTTTCTTGTTCTTTAAGACTTATTTTCTTTTTCTTGGATTCCAGACCGGCTCTTTTATCGACTGTAATTCCGTTTTTTTAACAATAGTTTCACCTGGTTTTGTGACAGGCTTTTCATCACTCATAACGACCTGAACTGAATCCCCGGGAACTTCTGTGATTCCTGTTTTGCTACTGTCCTCTCCTGAATTATAAATTGTGGAATCCGTTCGAGTCATTTGTAAAGCAAAAAGTGAATCCTCTAATGCGGTTTCAATTTTTCTTTTTTCCTGCTTATATAAACTAAGTTTCGGTGCAATCTTTCTCACATACTCAGAGGATGGGTAGTTAACTACTAATGAATCATAATAGACTGCAGCCGAGTCGAGTTCGTATAATTCATTTTCCATAATCCAGCCGCAGGTGTAAATTGCTTTGGGAGCAACCAGTGACTCAGGATAATTAAGGAATATGTTGTAAAAACCTGCAACAGATTCTGAATAATTTCCTTCTAATAACAAAGATTCTGCTTCGATGAAATCATCGCTTGCAGGATCGTAATCCAGATCTATAAATGGTTTATTCAGCTTATCGGCAGCTGCATTAACAATACTTTCATTCCTGTAGTTTTCATATATAATATTGAACAAGCTATCAGCACGATTTTTTTCATTTATTGTTAAGTAATAACTTCCCATTGAATATAAGGCTGTTGCCTGGTAAATCGTGTTTGGATAATCAGTCAGTATACTGTTGTAATACCAGTATGCGGAATCCGGCAAATTCAATTCGGTTAAAAATAAATTTCCCAACTCAAGCTGGTTTTTACTGATTAGTGTCTTCAGAGAATCAATTGGAATTTTAGATCTTCTCGGCGGATTGTTTTTAAATTTTAAAGTGTCAGGCAGCTGCTGCACAAATTGGTTTTGCCTTGCCTGCTCTTCCCTCTTTCGTTGCTCTAGATGAAGTTTGACTGCCGGATCAAGAAGACGGTTTGTAAACATGCTGTCAAACAATGCAATCACCACTGTATCCTTCATTACAGGATCTCTCAGTTTTGTAAAAACAGAATCTCGTGTAAGGATCTGAGTCGTATCTCTGACAAGAAGAGAATCAAGTAATTTATTTACAAGAATTGAATCTATTACTTTTATTGTATCCTGGTAAAATCCTGTTGTGTCGGTTACACTCAGCAAGTCATCTAATCCTGACCATATTTCCTGGAACTCTTTAATATTTGCTATTTCTTCTGCTGTAGCCAATGAGTCCTCAACATAGGCGATTGAATCTTTAATAAATTCATCCGGGTTGAGAGAATAAAAAAGCTGTCTTTCATAGTTATTAAGATTTGATCTATAGCCCTGGTGCCTGTTAAACAGATTTGTTTTTTCTTTTGCAATCAAAATATATTCTTTCGGCAGTGTGGAGGAACTCGCTTTTTTATAATATACAACTGCACTGTCAAAGTTTAGAAAAGCTGTTTCATATAAATATGCTATCTCGTATTTTGCTGCAGCCGAGCTTGGATTGTTTTTATAAGTCGTATCAACTATCGTGAACTGCTCAACCGCCTCTTCATACCTTTCAAGTATTGCCAGAGATTTACCAATTTCAAAATCGATCTCTGCATATTTGTCAACATATTTATCCTCTGATTTCATATCAGTAAATATTTCATAAGCATCTTCTTTTCGTCCGCCTAATCTTAATGCCCTGCCAAACTTTAATTTAGCATCTACCTCGAGATCAAACCCCGGTGAAAAATCAAAAACATTTTCATAAGCAATAATCGCATTTTCAATATCGTTTAGTTTCATATTCAGGTTGCCGATTTCGTACCAGACCTCTGCTTTAATATTATCGTCATCGTAAATTGTCATCAGCTCATTTGCAAGAGTAATTGCACCGGCGTAATCCTCTATGTTTACCTTGTAAATAATTTCTTCAAGAAATGCATCAAGTATAATTTTTTCTTCATCCTCTTCGATCGCTTTACCCCTGACAGCAGTTAATGTTATTAAGCCGTCAGAAAAATTTTTCAATTTCATCTGGCATTTCCCAATCCATAATTCGGCTTCAAGAGCGTAGTCGCCATCCGGATCAGCGGAAAGCAGTTCGAGAAATTTTCTTTGGGATTTCTGATAATTTCTCTGGTAGTAAAAAGATTTACCAAGCATCATTAGTGCATCTTCAACGTAACCGGTTTCTGAATGGTATTGGAGAATAACTGAACTTTTTTCAATCACCTTAACAAGATCATTATTAACGCTGCCCGGAACCACAAGATCTTCAGGTGAAAATAAATCCCGTTTTTGAATGTAAATCTGTTCTTCGCATTTTTCAAAGAGCAAGGAAGAATTATAATATAAATTGAAATAGGTTGTGAAGTTGTCCCACGTGCCGCAGCCCGATACAAATAGGAAAATTAAAAAGGTGAAAATCAGTCTGAATTGCGTATGAATTGAATTGTTCATAACCGAAGCTATTAAAGAATACAAAAAACTAAAAGGTATTTTTTTTACAACGCCTGTTTGCCGGATTCGTCAGTTCTTATTCTGATTGCATCCTCAATATTTGTAATAAATATTTTTCCATCACCGACTTGCCCTGTTTTCGCAGTTCTGAGAATTGCATCAATAATTTTTTCAGCTTTTGAATCTTCGACTACAATCTCAATTTTTATTTTCGGGACAAACTCAATGCGGTATTCGCTACCCCTGTATGTTTCGGTGTGTCCTTTTTGTCTGCCATAACCACGTACCTCTGAAATTGTCAGTCCGCGAATTCCTTCTTCAACAAGAGC
>DATDOL010000168.1:0-17654 GCA_035293265.1 Ignavibacteriaceae bacterium
TTTGGGTGTACAAGTTTAACTGAATTGCTGTTCTATACTCTCCAGTTCAGCAGTGAATTTTTCCCACTTCTTAAGACTCTCGGTAAGCTCACCCTTAATTCTTAATAATTCCGCACTTACAATTTTTATTTTTTGTGGATCATTATAAGTATCCGGTTCAGCTAACAGGCTTTCAAGTCCATTTTGTCTTGTTTCTAGTTTTTCTATAGTTTTTTCAAGATTTGCAATTTGTTTTTTTAAATCTTTTGTAAGAGCATATTTTTTATTTCTCTGTTCTGCCTCGACTCTTTTCCTATCTTTTTTAGAAATATTATTTTCTATGACAGAATTTTCTTTTTGCACTTCAGTTTGTTCAAGCAAGCCTCGTTTATAAAGGTAGTATTCAATCCCGTCTTCATAGATTTTTATTTTTCCTTTTCTAACGTCAGTTACTTTATTAACGATCGGTTTGAGAAATTCAATATCGTGCGAAACAAGAATTAATGATCCTTTGAAGTTGACTAAAGCAGATTGTAATACCTTCTTCGAAGCGAAGTCAAGATGGTTTGTCGGTTCATCGAGGATTATAAAATTGGCTTTTGTGAGAAGAATTTTTGCAAGTGCCAGCCTGCTTTTTTCTCCACCTGAAAGTACACTTACTTTCTTGAACACATCATCTCCCGAAAATAAAAACGAACCGAGAACCGAACGTAGTTGAACCGGTGTTTTTTCATTGCTGATACCTTCGACAGATTCCAATATATTTAGTGAAGGATCAAGATCGTCAGCGACATCCTGTGAATAATAACTGATGACTGTGTTGTGTCCAATTGTTCTTTCGCCTGAATTAAAATCCAGCTTACCTGCAATGATCTTTGATAGAGTAGTTTTACCTGCACCGTTTGGACCGACAAAAGCTATTTTATCACCACGGTTAACTCTGAAATCAATATTCTGAAGAACTAATTTTGAATCATACGATTTGTGTACTTCATTAAGCTCGATGTTGAGTATTCCGCTTTTAGGTGGTTCAGTAAACCTGATTACAACTTCAGATTCCATGTCCGGGGTTTCAATCATTTCAATTTTCGCAAGTTGTTTTATCCTGCTTTGAACCTGCTTTGCTTTTGTAGCCTTATAACGAAACCTTTCAATAAATTTTTCTGTCTCTTTTATTTTTTTCTGCTGCTGTACCTGCTGATGAATTAATAATGAATCTCTTTCTTCTTTATAATTCAGGAATGACTCATATTTGCCATTATAGACATTCAGCTTACCGTTAAATAATTCGATTGTTCTTTCAGTGGTCTGATTGACGAAGTGCCTGTCGTGCGAAACAATTACAAATGCTCCCTGATACTTTCTGATAAAATCAATCAGCCATTCCATTGAATCAAGATCAAGGTGATTGGTGGGCTCATCAAATAAAAGAATATCGTTTTGTGCTAGAAGAAGTTTTGCCAGCGCAATTCTCATCTGCCAGCCGCCGGAAAATTCATCAGTTAATCTTTCAAAATCTGATTCTTCAAATCCCAATCCCATCAAAACTTTTTCAACCCGGCTGTTTGCACTGAAAGTTTCAAGTGCTTCAAGTTTTTCATGTACATCAGCTAATTGATGAACAAGATCGTTTTGTTCTTCTTCAGTTAAATCCGTTGATGAAAGACTTTCGGTTATCTCGTGCTGTTTGGCAAGCAAATGCTGTATATCTTCCAATGCTGATGATGCTTCCTTAATGAGGGATTTACCGGTATGCACAACATTCTCCTGGGGCAAATAACCAATTGAAATTCTTTTCTGTCTCTGGATTTTTCCTGATTCCGGTTCAAGTGAGCCGCTGATCATCTTAAGCAGTGAAGATTTTCCGCTGCCGTTTGAGCCGACCAACGCAAACCTGTCGCCGGAATTAATTTTCAGGTTTACATCGGAGAAAAGATATTTGCCGCCAAACTGTAATGAAATTTTAAGCAGGTCTATCATTGAAGGAAGGGATAATTAAAACATTCATTAAAAAATTATTCTCTCACAACTGCAACTTTACCGGTAATGACACTGTTTCCCTCCTGGTCAAAAGCTACTATAAGATAAATTCCGCTTCCTACTATGTTTCCATCTGAATCTGTTCCGTCCCAGTATGCAGTTCTCCCTCCTGGTGATGAAAATTCGTTAATAAGTTTTCCGCTCAAAGATAATATTTTAATTTCTGTATCTTTTATCAAACCGTCGATTGTCAGAAGCCTGGAATTATCTTTTAAATAAAACGGGTTCGGATAAACAAAAAGTTCCTCAAAACTTTCAAGAGGTTTTATGAATGGTGTCTCAAATGATGTTAATCCTTCATCCGTTCCGACGTATATGATTCCTGAATTTTCATCAATTGCAATACTTTGTATCTGATCTGAAAGCAAAGGACTGTTATCAGAAGTAAGAGCAGCCAGCAGTCGCGAACCATCACTATTCAATAAAAGAAGCCCCTCACTCGTCCCAACCCATTTTTGATTAAGCGGATCCACTGCAATTGCATTGATAGATTGCTGCCTTACTGCAAACACTGAGGAAATTCTAAGCTGAGGATTTGAAGAATTTGGGATAGTACTGGTATTTGAAATTACGTTAACACCGATGCTTGTTCCAACCCAAACATCTCCTCGTCTGTCCACAACAACACTTCGAATCGTATTGCTGTTTAATCCATCAACTGTTGAGATGTAATCGGATTTATCATCGGCAGGATTTTCAAATGTTTTATTCTCATTAAAATAATATAAACCTGCTGTGGAAGTGCTGTTCAGGTAATACCATTTAGTGTCATATTGATCGATGGCAAGGCTGTATTTACCTTCTAAACTTATGCTCGGTTCAGCAGGTACTATAAAATGATACCATGTATTACCGGGTGTTGATAAGCTCAAAGTATTTCTGTCACCAGCCCAGTAATTAAGCACCCACATATTCCCTTGGGAATCTCTTGCAAATCCTGTAATTACAAGAAAGTCAGGTGAATTGGGAATACCCTGCATACCTGTATTGCTTCTATTAAAGAGAGTGATCTGATCATCACTAACTTTTATAAATCCACGACCCCAGGTTCCGAGATAAGTGGTATTGCCAGTAAGTGATGCAGTGTAATAGATATCATTTGTTGGAAGTGATGGAGTATTTCCCGTAGTAAAGTTTCTCCACGTTGATTTGTCGTACGTATAAAATCCGACTCCAAGATTATCTTTCCCGCTTGCACAATATAATACTCCGTTTTGATCAACCGACATACTTGGAAATTGATTCGCCGAAGGGCCATTAGGGATTAAAAAAGAAGATGGACCCGTTTCGGGAATTCTAAATACTCCGCTTTTAGTTGCAGCTGCAATTCCAAATACTTTCGTATAGGATAATTTGACTGCATCGGAATTAGTTGAATCTATTTCAATTAATTGATTATTCATGTAACGATAAATTTTATTTTCAGACAATATGAAAATCGTGTCGTTGTTAACCTGAAAATCATTAATTACTTTTTGATCTAATGCAGGAATAAAATTTATCCAGGTGGTATCCTGCTGTATTGAAAATCCTTTATCAGTGCTTACGATTATACTGCCATTGTAGCTTCCAACTTTCAAGGTTTTATTTGAAGGCAACCCATTAGTTATTGTAAAAACATTCCAGGATTCCGGCGCAGATAAATTTTGAGCTCCCTGTTTCTGAATAGCTAGACCTGCATCTGTACAAGCATACATCAATCCTAATTTAGCAGAGCTGTTTACTTTCGTGTTGCTTGGAATATTTCCGAATTTGAAGAATGTATCATAAAACAAATAACTTGCATTGTCGATTAGAGATATACCAAAATCTGTTGATACGATGATTGTATCACCGGTGTAATTCAGATCGTTAATTTTCTTATTTATCTGACTGGAATTGAATATATCCAGAATAACTTTAAATTCTTTTTCATCTTCATCATAAACATCAAGTATACCATCCTGGCTTCCGAACCAAATTTTTCCGGTATTATCAATTACAACAGAAGTTATTGCAATACCGCTAAGTCCATCTGCTTTATTTAAAGTTGTAAAACTGCCATCTGAAACTGAATAATGGAAAGCACCGCCTCCTGTTGCAGCCCAGACTCCAGAACTGTTAGTGCTTACATCACTGACGTCCTTCATATCCGTATGATTTTTCCAGTTTGTAAACATTTGAGGGTAGGAATTGAAGACGGCAACCAACACGAATAGTATTATCCTACGAATTATCATTGCACAGATCCTTTATTATAAAACTGTAGAAATTTACTATTCGTACCTAAATGATGGATAGTTTGGAATTAAATAATTTTGTTATTGAAATTTATTAAAATTTGGTCGGGAACAAAGCATAAAAAAATGGTACATTCATCAGAACTTCAGGCACTATTACGGACAAGACGCGTTCTCATTTCATAAACCACTTTAGATTTCGTAAAAATCTTTCCGAGATTTTTTTCATCTTCTCTTTTTCCACCATGAAAATCTGAACCCCCTGATTCAAGCAGGTAATATTGATTTACTATTCCCCGGTAAAACCTGGTTCTATCAGCTGAATGAGAAGGGTGAATAACCTCAATACCATCAACACCATCTTCAATCAGCTCTTTTATTAAAATTTCCGGCATGTTTCCCGGATGAGCTATGAAGGATAATCCGCCGGCATCGCTTATAATTTTAAATGCACTTTGGGGAGAGAGGTGAACTTTCTTTTCATAAGCCGGTGCATTATTACCTAAGTATTTATTGAAAGCATCGTAGTATGTATTCACCTGATTGTTCTCGAGGAGTGCCTGGGCAATGTGAGGTCTGCCAATCGCCCCATTTTTTACGTACTTTAATACATCGCCAATTGAAATTTCCAGACCAAGTATATTCAACTTTTCAATAATCCTTTTTGCTCTTTTGTATCGTTCATCCCGAAAAAAACTTAAATAATGTTCCAGCTCTGCCTTTGCAGGATCAATAAAATAACCTAGTATATGAACTTCGGTGTTCCTGATGTCTGTGCTGATTTCAACCCCGGGAATAATTTCAATCCCATACTTAGATGCAGCTTGTTCTGCCTCTTCAATTCCATTTACATTATCATGATCGGTAATGCTAAGTAATTCGATGCCTGATTTATAAGCTAATTCGATCAGCTCTGTTGGTGAGTAAACTCCATCTGAATGAATTGTGTGAGTGTGAAGATCAGTTTTCCGTTTCATATTTAACTATCAGTTATTTGTAGAGATCTTTGAATTTTTCATAACTGATAATTCTAAGTTTTGAACCCTCGAGTTCAACCAATCCTTTTTTTGCAAAAGAGTGAAGCGTTCGTGAGATTGTTTCGCGGGAAGTCCCGGCCATATTTGCTAATTCATGCTGATAAGGAAGTTTCTCAATTTCAACAACACCCTGCTTAATTTTACCGATATCATCGGCTAATTGAAGAAGGACAGTTGCAACCTTTCCTTCAGCGTCTTTCAATGATAAAGCCTTTATTTTCATTCCAGCTGCGCGAAGCCGCTGGGTAAGCTCCTGCAATAATGAAATGGAAACTTCCGGATGAGTATTTAAAAGATCTAAAAAATCATTACGCTGGATAATAAAAACTTTGGATGCTTCCATTGCCGTAACAGTGGCTGATCTTTTCAGGCCGTCCAATAAAGCCATTTCACCAAAAAAATCGGATGGATTTAATAATGAAAGAATTACTTCCTTTCCAAGGTTGTCATTGCTTACTCGTGATATTTTAACTTTGCCTGAAACAATCACAAATAGTGCTGACCCGGCTTCCTGTTCCGAAAGGATAATAGCATCTTTGATAAATGATTGAACAGTTCCAAGCTTCGACACTTTTTCGAGGCTTGCATCATCCAGTTCTGAAAAAATCGGTACACTTTTAAGGAATTGAATATTTTCCACTTTAAGAAATTCCCTCTCACAGAATTAATTGAAATGTAAAATATACCTGTATATTCTGAAAGTCAACTTTCATCTAAATCAGTTTACTTCCAGAATAATTTTAAGTTAGAATTGATTTTATTTTTAAGGGATCAAGCAGTTAACAAACAAGTATGGAATGTGTAATCTGTCCAAAATTTCATTGATTATTAACGCATCTGTATCTATGTTAGTACTCTTAATTTTTAATCAAAATCCGGAGATTTTATTAGTATGGCTATGATGGCCAAAATGAGAAGTTTAGCTCCTGCTTTTATAATAACGGTTGGAGCATTATTCGTACTGTTTATGGTAATTTCAGATTCGAACGTGCTCGAAGCTCTTGGCGGAAGATCCAATGATGTCGGGTCTGTAAATGGGATTAGCATTTCGTACCAGGATTACCAGTCTGCAATGGATAGACAACGTGAAAATACAAAACAGCAAACTGGAAAGGATATTCCTGATGAACAGTGGGATCAATTCAGAGACCAGGTTTGGGATGCTTTAGTTGCTCAAACTTTACTTATGCAGGAAATCGAAAGACTTGGGGTAACGGTTTCTAACCAGGAAATACGTGATGTTATTTTAGGTGATGATCCTCCACCGTTTCTTAAGCAAAATTTTATTGATTCGGTAGGTAATTTTAACCGGGCATTATATGAAGAAGCAATCTTTAACCCGGAGAATGAGAAAATATTATTACAGGCAGAAGAGTATGTAAGGCAAACCTGGCTGAATGAGAAGCTGCAAAATTATCTTCTCGCTTCAATCACTGTTGGTGAAAATGAAATATTAAGAAGGTTTAAAGATCAGAATACTTTTGCGAATGCTCTTTATGCATTATTTGATTTAAATTTATTTCCCGATACTCTTTATAAGGTATCGGAAGATGAACTGAATAATTTCTATAATGAGAATAAGGAGGATTACAAACAGAATGCAACAAGAAAAATAAAGTTTGTGATTTTCCGAAATCAACCGTCATTGAGTGATTCAAACCTTGTACTCAAGAACCTTGAAAGTGTGAAAGAAATTGTTTCAGCAGACACATCCGAATTTAAATCATTTGTAGAATTATATTCTGATAAGCCTTACTCGCTGGATACGCTTAAGATTAGCGAGTTATCGCCTGAAACAGTTAAGGCAATAAAAAATGCACAACCTGGTGATGTACTCGGACCTTTTCCTTCCTTTGAAGGATTTACACTTTACCATTTCGTGAAAACAATTCAGTTGCCGGATAAATTATTAAATGCTTCTCACATACTGATCAACGATAAGGGAGATGATGAAAAAAATTTGCAGGAAGCAAACAGGATTTACCAGGAACTGATTAAAGGCGGCGACTTCAAAGCAATGGCAATTGAGCATTCCAATGATCCAGGTAGCAGTAAAAACGGTGGTGAACTTGGATGGTTTGGCAAAGGTATGATGGTTAAAGAATTTGAGGATGCTTGCTTTAAAGCTCCTTTAAATGTAATTCAAAAACCGGTTAAATCATCTTTCGGATATCATATTATAAAAGTAACTGAGCAGTCTGATAAATCATTTGTGGTAGAAAGAATTATCAATGCAATTAAACAATCGGCTGTTACAAGAGATGAAACTTATAATGCTGCAAATGATTTTTCTTATCTGGCAGAACAAAACGGATTCGAAAAAGAAGCTGAATTAATGAAATATAATATTCAGGAATCAACACCATTTGCAGAAACAAGTCCTTCCATTGCAGGAATAGGTGCAAGCCCACAATTAATTAAGTTTGCTTTTGAAAATGGTTTGAATGAAATAAGCGGTGTTCACAGAGCGCCTACGGGTTTCGTTGTTGCAAAAATCACTGAAGTCAACCCTGAGGGATACAGACCGCTTGATGAATTAAAGATCGAGCTTGAGCAGAAAATACTTACAGCCAAGAAATTTGAAAGCGCTAAAAATCATACAACCGAATTAATCAAAAAAATTAATGGAGATATTAACAAAATCACGATATTTGATCCGAGGGTAAAGGTTAATTCAACCGGAAAATTTAATTCTCAGACAAGCATCCCAAACATTGGTAAGGATAATGCGTTTATCAGAACCGCCCTATCAATGCAGCCAAATCAGCTGTCTGAACCGGTAAAAGGATTACGCGGTTACTATTTGATTTATCTAACCGAAATAACCCCATTTGATTCGTCTCAATATAATTTGCAAGTCAGCACTCTTAAGAATTCTATTCTTCAGGAAAAAAAGAATTCGTACCTGGGTGTGTGGATGAACGAATTAAAAGAGAAAGCTGAGATAGTCGATAACCGACATCTTTTTTATTCATATTAGTTTATAGCTCTTAAATAATTATCCCCGGTTAATATCATTTTGAAATGGCATTAATCGGGGGTTTTCTTTTTTAAATATTATTGTTCAATTTCTGTTTTGTAATTGTTGAATAATATATTTCAGACTAAATGATACTTCTTTTTAAAATAACGCTGCTCTGTGTATTTTTATTCGCAAGCTCAAATGCACAGTTTAATGAAAACAAATTTGGTTTAAGTCTTAACCTCGTTTATACTGCATCTGCAGAACTATACCTTAATCCTAATTCTTCTGATGTTGTGATTAGAAATAAATCTTATGATTTTACCGACATCCTGAATCCCGGACTGGACTTACGTTACAGGCTGGCTAAAGATGTTCTGTTAGGTTTTAATATTGAGTATATCAGGAAAACAGAATCGGCTCCGAACCTCACGGTATTCATTGGCAGCCAGGTTGTTACAATAGATGTTGAGGATGGATTCAGTGTAATCCCGGTTGAAGTTTCAGCATATTATATTCTTCCATTTTCAAATGAACAATTTATTTTCCTGATGGGAGGTGGTCTCGGCTATTACAGGGGTGAATTTATTAGAGAGGTGGCAAATGCAGAACTTGCTTTAATCAGCAGACAGGTTGCAATCGGCCTTCACGTTTCCACTTCGATGGATTATATGGCTTTTGATAATATTTCTCTGAGATTCGAAATGAAATTCCGAAATCCGCAGTACAACGTTACAACCAGATACACAAAGACAGAGATCATATACCAGGATAACGTAATTCAATTACCGGACGATGAGTTTGAAACAAAAATAGATGTTAACGGAATTACATTTGTCCTTGGATTTGTACTTCATCTTTGATCTCATTCGATTTTTCCTTTTAGTTAAATTCATTCCAGTTGCTGAAATTAGTCTTAAGCTTTTGCTATTTTTAATTATCTGATTGTAATGATTATGAAGAAGAATATTTACTATCTGACCGGCTTTATGGCCTCCGGTAAAAGCACAATTGGCCCCATACTCGCAAATACTTTGGGATGGGATCATTTTGATCTGGACAAAGAAATTGAAAAAACTATCGGTAAAAAAGTAACGGAAATATTTAAAACATTTGGCGAGCCATACTTTCGGAAAGTTGAAACTGATTTATTAAAAGAATTATCTCAGAAGAACAAATCAATTATCTCTCTAGGCGGCGGAACAATTGCGGATCCTGTTAATTATAAGATAATTAAAACATCCGGACACTTTATATACCTGAAATCATCTCCTGAAATGGCGTATAAACGACTGGTATTCAAACGAGACCGACCCAATATATTATTGGATGATGATAATGAACCCACAAAAGAACAGATTATGGAAAGAATCAATCTTCTGATTGAGCAAAGAAAAAAATATTATGAAAAAGCAGATTACATCCTGGATACAGATACAGAATCTGTCGGGAAAACTGTTGATAAAATTTCCAGGTTTATACGTTCAAACAAAGATAAATGAAGAATAAATTCAAAATTAAAACTAATGATGGGTCATACGATGTTCTAATTACTCAACATCTCAATAAATCTTTAACATTAGTTTTAAATAAACTCAGCATCAGTAATAAAATTTTCGTTGTTATTGATTCAAATGTTTTTAAATGCCATTCTGAAAAAATTAATAAGCTGCTCGGTGAATTAAAGATTAAATGCAAATATTTTCAATTCAGAACTAGTGAAAGAGCAAAATCTCTTCAATCGGTTCAAGAGATTTATCGCTTACTTGTAGAAGGAAATTTTGGCAAAGACACTTTACTTATTTCTATAGGGGGTGGAATAACTGGTGATGTTTCCGGTTTTGTTGCTTCAACTTATATGCGTGGTATCCAGCTTATTCATATTCCAACAACGATTACTTCTGCTGTTGATAGTGCAATCGGAGGAAAAACAGGAGTTAATTTTTTAACTACGAAAAACCTGATTGGTTCATTTTACCAGCCAAAAGCAGTATTAGTTGATACAAGATTTTTCACTACTCTTCCGAAGATTGAAATTCATTCCGGTATTGGAGAAATTCTTAAATACGGCTACTTATCCGATTCCAACTTTTATAATTTTATTCTCAATCATCAGAGTCAGCTTCAAAGTCTGAGGAGAAAAGAGTTAAATGATGTATTACAAGAATGTATCCGTATAAAATCAGCGATCGTTTCAATGGACGAAAAAGATACAAGAGTAAGGAAAATATTAAATTTCGGTCACACATTTGCACATGCTTTTGAATCTAGTTCAGGTTTTAAAATTAAGCATGGTGAAGCAGTAGTTGCCGGAATTGTGTCCGCATTATTTCTCTCTTCCCGACTTGGTTTTGTCAACCAGGGAGAACTAGATGTCTTCTTAAAATTGCCGTTATCCTTCGGAATTACTCAAAAACTTTGTGCTTTGAAGAATGAAGAAATTTTAACTGAAATGAAGTTGGACAAAAAAAACAGTAATGATGCAATCAACTTCGTGTTATTGAAAAATATAGGGGAACTCTTGATTGATGTGAGAGCTGAAAGACGAGACATTTCATGGGCTTTAAATGCAATGAAAAGATTAGTTAGGGTTTAAAAGGGGTAAAACTGTCGAGTTGTGAGGGCGAAACCCGACAGTTTTGTGTGTCATTTTTTGGAGGGATGCTATGCTTAAACTATTTCGGGTTAATAATCTCAACTATAGTGCCATCAGTTTTGTTAAAAATCTAATCAATTCAAATCCGACCAGAAAAATTGGTGTGCTTGTAAAGTAAAATTTACGTGTAGATTTTGTGCTTGTTGATAAAGTTTGAGGATTTTAGCTTGATTGTTATAATTAGCTCAACCGGTCAATTGAGGAGAAGGACTTTTAGATTTAATTTTTGGGAAGAACTATTTTAAATGTTGTACCTGTTCCCGGTACAGAACTTTTGACGAAAATTTTCCCACCGTGATAGCCTTCGATAATTCGTTTTGATAGGCTCAAGCCAAGTCCCCAGCCTCTTTTCTTGGTACTGTATCCGGGCCTGAAAACATCTTTTCTCCTTTTCATTTCAATGCCCTTACCACTGTCAAAAATTTCTATTTCAATATTTTTTCTTGCAGCTGATACAGAAATTTTGATAATTCCGTTTTTCTGTTCAATTGCATCGAGAGCATTTTTAATCAGGTTTTCAATAACCCATTCAAATAACTCCGTATTTATTTTAGCGTAGACATCTTTATCTCCTTCAATTTCCAGTTTCACCATCTTGCCGGTTTGAGGCAATCTTCTTTCAAAATAATCCATAACTTTTTTTAATTCTTCAAGAATCAATACGCTTTTTAGTTCTGGCTTGGACCCTATTTTGGAAAACCTGTAAGTAATCTTGTTCAATTTTTCAACGTCGTTGGTTATTTCTTCTGAAATATCCAATACTTTATCGGGATCATTGAAATGCAATTTCAGCATTTCAAGCCAGCCCATCAAACTAGAAATTGGGGTTCCGAACTGGTGGGCTGTTTCCTTTGCCATACCAACCCAGATATTACTTTGTTCGCTTCTCTTAATACTGCTGAAACCGACGTAACCAATTATAATAAACAATGCAGCAATTAATATTTGGATATAAGGATAGTATCGCAGCTGCTTGATGTGTTCTGAATCGCCATAATGGATTTTTGTGAGCACAAGAGTATCTTCATATATAACTTTAATAGGGGAATGAGTCTCATCCATTTCTCTGATCTGTTCAGATAAGAAATTAAATAACTCAATTTCAGTAAGAGAAGAATCTATATCAATATTTCTGATATCAGTACGGCTGTAAATATTTACTTTGTCTTCTGCATCGGTGAGGATTAAAGGGAAGTCAATTGGTTTAATGATATTGTCAAATAGAAAAGTGATATCTTCATTTGGATTAGTTGAGTTAGCAACGTACTCAATTCCGTTTGCATATAATTCTACAATTTCCCGTTCCTTCTTCTGAAGTTTCTCCACCAGGTTTTGTGTATAAATAAGGGTACCGGCAGCTATCAAAAGAGCAATAAATAACAAAATAATTTTAAGATTAACTGACGCTGGTCCACCGCTCATTTTCATTAGAACTTACCAATAAATATTTATTAAAAAATTCATAGACAAGATCGTTTTTTTTTAATTTAAAAATCCAGTCAATATAAATTATGAGATAAATTAAAAGCTCAATAATAGGAAGTGAAATGACGTTTTAATCAACAAAAAAAGTCTGTTTTCTTTTTGGTCCAACAGAAATAATTCTATTTTTAATCCCGGTACTGGTAGAAATAAAATCGAGATATTCTTTTGTTTTTTTCGGAAGTTCGGAATAAGACGTGCATTTGGTTATGTCCTCATTCCAGCCTTTGAGCAATTCATAAACAGGTTGAACCCTGCTAAGCCTGTCAACATCCGTTGGAAATGATTTTATCATTTTACCATTAAGCTTGTACCCAACACACACTTTAATTTCATCAAAGGTGCTCAATACGTCAAGCTTGGTAATTGCGGCTGAATCTACACCATTAATCATTGCCGAATATTTAACCAGGAATGCATCAAACCAGCCGCATCGTCTTGGTCTTCCTGTAGTAGCACCGTATTCTACTCCGATTTTTCTGAGTTTTTCACCGGTCTCATCTACTAATTCTGTGGGAAATGGACCGCGACCTACTCTGGTCGTATAAGCTTTTACAATTCCAAAAACTGAGTCAATCTTTGTTGGTGGAATTCCACTGCCTGTGCAAGCTCCGCCGGAGGTAGGGCTTGAAGAGGTTACATAAGGATAAGTTCCAAAGTCAATATCAAGCAAAGCACCTTGTGCACCTTCAAGCAATACTGATTTTCCATCAGATATTGCCTGGTTTAAATATGCAGGAACATCGGTAATATAACTGTCAACTGTTTTATCAAAGTGCATGTATTCATCAACAATTGAGTCAACATCAAGACCTTCATGAGAATAAATTTTCCGAAGAAGCTCATTCTTCTCTGTAATATTTTCCCTGATTTTTTCTTCAAGAACTTTTTTGTTCAGAAGGTCAACAATCCTGATTCCTTTGCGTGCATATTTATCAGTATAGCAAGGTCCAATTCCTCTTCCGGTGGAACCAATTTTCTGATCGCCGCTTTCCTGGATTGAATCGAGAAGTTTATGATAAGGCATAATAAGATGAGCATTATGGCTGATAAATAACCTGTCCTTAACACTGATGCCATGTTTTTCCAGAAGTTTTATTTCATCAAGGAGTGCAACAGGATCAATAACAACACCATTTCCGATTAAACAAATGACATTCTCTCTTAAAATTCCGGATGGAATAAGATGAAGAATATATTGCTTATCACCAATTTCAACTGTGTGCCCGGCATTAGCACCCCCCTGATACCTGGCAACAATCTGATAATGTTCACTGAGGATATCTACAATTTTTCCTTTACCTTCATCACCCCATTGAGTTCCAACTAATACTGTTACACTCATATAAATTTACCGGAAGAATTCTGAATTGTTATTATGACTTAAACAAAATAAAACTCCGAATTATTAATCCGGAGTTTGTTTTATGCGATATAAAAACGTGATATTATTTTAAAATGCCTCCACAGCTTTATCCACTGAGTCATACGTTTCAAAAATTGTAATGAGTTTAGTGATGATCAGCAGGCTCTCAATTTTATCTGTAACATTAGCCAATTTAAAAACGCCATCAGCTTTTTTAACTGTTGTTAGTCCGCCAATAAGCATGCCCAAACCGGAACTATTCATAAATTTTACACCACCCAAATCAACCACGATTCTTGTTTTACCTTTATCAATAAGTTTGTGAAGAAGTTCATTAAATTCTTTAGTATCATCACCGCCCATCACATTTCCTTTTAACTCAATGATAACGGCTTCATATTTTTCAGTGGTTTTAATTTTCATGTATTACTCCTATAATTTTTTGGCTCAATTTAACCAGTTATGCCTACTTTTGCAAGTTGATTGATTACAGGAGACCATGAAATTCTCAGCTAATTTACAGCATTTTACCGGAACTATTATAAAATAATACCGTCTAAAATATGGATTCAGAAAAACTAAATAACAATTTGCAGAACTCTAAAATACTCAAGCTTGACGATGATTTTTCATTGGTTAAAAGGTTTATCGATGGTGATAAATCGTCTTTCAGGATCCTTGTTCAACGTCATAAGGAAAAAGTTAGAAACATAATTTATCTAACAATCAATAATAGTGGTCTGGTTGATGACATTGCACAGGAAGTCTTTATTACAGTTTACAGGAATCTCAAAAATTTTAGATTTGAATCCCAGTTCACTACCTGGTTATACAGAGTTACTGTAAACAAATGCAAAGATCATTTAAGAAAAATTAATGTAAGAAAAATATTTGTACCGGTAAACGAAGCTGAAGAATATTCAGGAGAAAACTTTTCAGTTGAAAGCGACGATGTTTCAGAAATAGTTATGAATGCAATAAATAAATTACCAGTTAAACTTCGGATGCCGCTTATACTAAAAGATATAGAAGGCTTCAGCTATCAGGAAATTGCCGAATCAGTACAATGTGAAATCGGAACTGTAAAATCCAGGATATTCAGGGCAAGAGAAGGATTGAAGAAAATTCTTGGCCCAATGGAATCGGAGCTAAAATAATGGGAACTAATAAAAAAGATATTGAACTTCTTTCAGCTTATATAGACGGCGAACTATCAAAGCCGGAAGAAGAAAGTTTAGAAAGAAAAATCAAGTCATCTCTCAAACTGCAAAAGCAGCTTGATGATTTAATAAAATTAAAAAACGTTACTTCCTCCGTAAAAAGAATTCCTGAATCTCCATTTTTTGAAACACGTCTGATGGCAGAATTGGAAAGTACTGAATCCGGGAAGAGCAAACTTTTCAGATGGTCTCCTGCGATCAGTCTTATCCTGATTATTCTTTCGATGATGGCATTGCTGAAATTCAATCCTGGATTCATTGAAAGCATTTGGGAAGAACAAAAATCTAACCTTGCCGGTTTCTACAAAGAAAATTTACAGCCGTTACTTTTCGCTGCCGATCTTACAAATGAAGATATTTTTAGTTTTGCCTTTAACAACGATTTGCCTCTCGACCAGGATAGAAAGCAATACTTGTTTTTAGGTTATGACAATAATGGTAAGGAGTATTTTGAAATTAAGAATGCTGGATTTATTGATCGAAGAGATGATTATGACAGTTTTATAAAAACATTAAACCTGAACAAAGATCAAAAATTAAAAGTTGATTCTATTCTTGGTAAATATGCAGAAGCTCTTCAATCACAGATTTTAATCAATGATAAGAATACTGTTGCAATTAATCCTAATCTCTGGAATTACCGGAAAGCTATTGCTGCTGACCTGATCGTATTCGCACAGGATTTAAATAATGAAGAATCTCAAAAATTAATGCCCGTCGGATTTTCGCGAACTGACAGGGTAAAAATCGTAAGGGCAATAAAATCATTAAACTCTGTCCCAAATCAAAATTATATTTTCTTAACACCTGACTCAGTATTTACTGAAGTATATGAATTTGACCCCGCAGAATTAAATGAACATATGATAGATGTTGAATTACAGATTAATGAAGCTGAAAAAAATATAAAGAAAATAGAGTACAGAATCAGGTATGATTCAACATGGAAAAAATTAGAAGAAAATAAATTCAGGAATCATGAGTTTAATATTAAAATCGATTCGAATGTTTGCAGAATAGTAATACCGAAATTTGGGATGAGTGAATTTGATCTTCCTGATTTTGATAGTATCGAGACTTTAATTGATGAAGCCACAGAAAATGTTAGGTTTTATTCTTACCGCGTTCCTAAGGTAGAGCACTTTGGGCATGGTTTCAAGATTGAATACTTTGATGGAGATTCAGTAAAATCTTACGAATATGAATATGAAAATTATAATTACGATTCTTTGCTTAAGTCTAACCAGATTTTTATTGACTCATTTAATTCAAATAGCTGGGAGCAATTTGAAAACCTGAATGATTCCATTATGACAAAATTTAAATTCGATTTTGATGAGTCGTTTAAAAATTTTAATCATGAACAGCTCGAAGAACAAATGGAAAAATTGAGAGGGGAACTTGAACGATTCCGTGAAGAAATGCAGCAATGGCAGAATGAAATAAGAAGAGAAAAAAGTGATTCTAAGTTAGATTAAAGTTTACAGCTAGTTCCGCCTGAAAATTAAACAGTCCCTTTATTGATTACGCACATAATCATTTAGCCAATTTCTCATAAATCGTCTATCCAATAAAATCCCCGTTTATACCTGTTTTCTTTACATATTTTTAGAAATCACGTAATTTCAATAAGCCTGATTAATGTTTTTATAGAAAAAATAAGTTAATTAGGGTTATGAATAAATGCGAATTTAGTTAAATCTGACTTATTAATGATTACAAGTGTTAAAAATATTATCGCTAACGCACAGTTTCAGTTAACTCTCGTTAGCATTTTTATTTTGTTTGTTTTTAGACTGTTGACAGGATCTTCAGATTCCTTGCCGGTGAAATTCTTTAGTGATATTCTTCTTTTAATCACCGGGTTATTTCTTGCACTGACTATTATATCTTATATCAAAAAAAAACAATCCAGTCCTATTGCCCTGGTTATGAATGTTGGTGTGATAATCGCACTGATTTTTTTAATAATCACTTTTGGGGATTCTATCTTTTCACTTTTCTGGGATGACACATCCGAGATGATAAAAGCCGGAGGGCTGATACCATCGCTCATTTCTGTGGTTTATATAATATTTATAGCTGGCTTACTTGTTTATCTTATTATTGTTCTTCGCCATCTTTATTTTTTAAGACAGGGGGACAACCTGCATTTATTTTTTAATACTATGCTTGCCTTATTTATTTTAGCATCAGTGACCAATCATTTTATTGGTTCCGGCGAGCTTGCATTTATCAGCAACACTTTTTTTATAGTTTCCATAATTCTTATTTCTTACAACTCGATTAAAATTTCGTGGATTGCTTTTATTATAAAACGGGAAAAAATTTACTTGCTTATCCTGTCTATTATTATTACCGGATTATTTATTGCAAGCCTGGTTACCGGTTCGGAAGAGAATAATTACGATCAGATGATCAAAAGTTTCTCACCTTCGATGAGTACATTTTCAACTGTAACCATGATTTATGGTGCTGTTTATTTTTCAATATTATTTTTTACAACATTATTTCATATTCCTACAGCAGAAGCGTTTGACAGGAAGGTACAGGAAGTATCTTCTTTGCAATATTTCAGTAAGCTGATTACACGTGTTCTGGATTTTAATGAGCTTAGCGAGACGGTAACAGACATAACTTTGAAAGTTGGAAGAGCAGATGCTTCATGGATAATCTGGAAAAAGAATGATGAA
>DATDOL010000169.1:0-17100 GCA_035293265.1 Ignavibacteriaceae bacterium
GCATTCACTCAAAATTTGTATCGTGATATACTTTCAATTAATCTATTGCGTTCAGCACGGCTGCAGTTCACCCAGGGTCAATCAGTTTCCAATAAACAGGATTTGCAATTCGGTGACCTGGTTTTCTTCAACACGAGGCAAAGAGTCAGACCTGGTCATGTCGGTATTTATATCGGAGATAAATTATTTGCTCATGCAAGCACAGCAAAGGGCGTAACAATTTCTTCAATGGATTTGGATTACTACTCACAGCGTTTTATGGGTGGACGAAGAATTGATTCACATGGGTTAACTGAGAAAACACAGTAATTAAAAACAGGCCAGCTTAGAGCTGGCCTTTACCATTAAGGTTTTTCCGATTTGACCCAAATAGGCCAAGCCTTCAAACCGTATTTATAAGCATCCAGAACACTTCCATCCTTTAATTTTCGATATCGTCGAAAAATCAGGACAAGCCCGGTGCTTTTGCTGGATTTTATCATATGTTCTCCAGATTATTTATGTGTAGGCTTGCCTTTTTCTCCTGAAGTGTTTATGTTTCATATGAACATTCAAGAAGTCCCAATAGCAAGCCGTGAATTAATTTATTGGGATAACAAATTAAACCCGGAATACTGAAACTATTTCGGGTTTTTGTTTTTTATAGTTTCTAGCTGCAGCCGGAAGTCGATCCACAAGTCATACATTTCAAACAAGTACCATTGCGGACCATTGTCATACTCTGACATTCGGAACAAATATCGCCAGTGTAACCTCTTTCAATAGCCTGCTTTACCTTGGTTTGTAATACCGTCTTTTCGGTGGCCATAACATTTTGTTGGTTACCCGTTTTTTTAGCTGGGGAAGGGGAGAATTGATATGACTCAGAGTCGTCCTTATCAAGTTCCACGAGACGTTCACTTACAATTTCTTCGCTGACGAAATCAGGTTCGGCTAATTTTTTTACAATCCCGGGAGAAGCTTTGGATTTAATCTCTTCAGGCTCAACATGTGCAAGGTCGTTTCTTCCAAGATAGGTAACTGAAAGTTCCCTGAAAATATAATCTATAACCGAAGTCGCCATTTTAATTTTTTCATTACCAGTTACAATTCCGCTTGGTTCGAAACGGGTGAATACAAATGCGTCCGCAAATTCGTCAAGCGGAACACCATGCTGGAGGCCAAGTGAGATTGAAATCGCAAAGCAATTCAGCAAGCTTCTGAATGCAGCGCCTTCGCGGTGCATATCTATGAAGATTTCACCAATCTGACCATTATCATACTCACCTGTTCTTATATAAACTGATTGACCGTTAATTTTTGCTTTCTGGGTATAACCAGATCTCCGGTCAGGTAATCTTCTTCTTTTTGCGATGTACCTGTGAATAATTTTTTCTGCAACTTTTACAATGTCATTTTTATCTTTTTCTTCAATAAGTGCTTCGATGTCCTCTTCACTGACTGAGTTTAACGGCTGGGATAATTTTGAGTTATCCCTGTATAAAGCATTTGCTTTCAAACCCAGTTTCCAGGATTGCATGTAAACATCTTTAAAATCTTCAATCGATGCGTTGTTTGGCAAATTGATAGTTTTCGAAATTGCTCCTGAAATAAAAGGCTGAGCAGCTGCCATCATTTTAATATGTGCAGCAGCACGAATAAACCGTGTACCTTTTTTCCCGCATTTGTTTGCACAATCAAAGACAGGGTAATGTTCATGTTTCAGGAAAGGAGCTCCTTCAACAGTCATTGTACCACAAACATAATCATTGGCTGTAGATATTTCCTGTTTAGAAAATCCTAAAGTTTCAAGCAGATTAAAATCGAATGAGTTAATAATATCTTCAGCAGAGCCAAGCTTTTGGATCAGGAACTCTGTTCCTAATGTAAATTTATTAAAGGCAAACCCAATCTCGAAGACTGATGGGAGTGTTTTTTCTATTTTAGCAATCAGGTCGTCGGTAAACCCTTTAGCTTTTAATGATTCAGGATTTATGTATGGACAACCTTTAAGCGTACTATGACCTTTTGCGTAGGTGACAATTTCATTTATCTGATCTTTATTATATCCGAGTCTTTCTAAGGCAGGAGGGATTGATTGATTTATTATCGTAAAATATCCGCCGCCTGCAAGTTTTTTATATTTAACCAAAGAAAAATCAGGTTCAACACCAGTTGTATCACAATCCATTAACAGACCGATCGTTCCGGTTGGAGCGATCACTGTAACCTGGGCATTTCTGAACCCGTATTTTTCACCAAACTCAAGAGCTCTGTCCGCATCCTCTCTAGCTGCAGCCAGCAGATCCTGCGGGCAATGTTTTGGATTAATTCCTACAGGTGAAATTGAAAGACCTTCGTACTCATCATTCGGTACATTATACGCTGCTGACCTGTGATTTCTAATTACGCGAAGCATATGATTTTTGTTCCGTTGATAACCGGGGAAAGGCTTCAGTTCTTTTGCTATTTCAGCAGAAGTTGAATAAGCAGTCATATGCATTATGGCTGTCAGAGCACCGCAGATTGCAAATGCTTCACTGCTGTCATATGGTATGCCCTGAAGCATTAACAATGCACCTAGATCGGCATATCCCAACCCTAATGTTCTGAACTCATAGCTCAACTGTGCAATTCTTTTACTTGGAAATTGAGCCATCAGTACACTAATCTCAAGCACAATCGTCCACAATTTAGCTGAGTGCCTGTAAGAATCGATTAAAAACTTTCTTTGTTTTAAGTCGTAAAATTTAACGAGATTCAGAGAAGCAAGATTGCATGCAGTATCATCGAGGAACATATATTCACTGCATGGATTTGAAGCTTTAATCTGACCATCTTCCGGGCAGGTGTGCCATTCATTAATTGTCGTATGATATTGCATTCCGGGATCAGCACAAGACCAGGCAGCGTACGAAATATCATTCCAGAGATCTCTTGCTCTCAAAGTTTTGCATGGAATTGGATTACGGTTTTCTTTTTTCGCTTTTCTTTTTTCAACCCGCCAGTAAAGATTCCAATCCTGGTCGTCGAGTACTGCATTCATAAATTCGTTTGTTACTCGAATAGAATTATTTGAATTCTGTCCGGATACAGTAAAATAGGAATCAGAGTTCCAGTCTAAATCATAAGTTGGAAAATAGATTGATTTAAAGCCAAGCTTTGCAAGTTGAATAACTCTCTCGATGTAATTGTTTGGAATCATAGCTTTCCTTGCATCGAGAACAGCAAGTTTCAGCCGCTTGTTGACCTGCTTATTGAACCTGTCGTTTTCAGGATGTTCTTCATAACAGGCTTTCATGATATTGTTAAGATGACGCTCAGATAATCTTGAACCGGCAACCAGCGAAGCGACTTTTTGCTCTTCAATAACTTTCCAGTTGATGAATTCTTCGATATCCGGATGATCCATATCAAGAGTAACCATTTTGGCCGCCCTTCTTGTTGTACCGCCTGATTTAATTGCACCAGCAGAGCGATCACCGATTTTTAGAAAGGACATTAAACCTGAAGATTTTCCTCCACCGCTCAGGGGTTCATTCGATCCCCTGATTTTAGAGAAATTTGATCCCGTACCGGAGCCGTATTTAAATAATCTGGCTTCCCTTACCCATAAATCCATTATACCGCCTTCATTAACCAGGTCATCGCTAACAGACTGTATAAAGCATGCATGGGGTTGGGGGTGAGTATAAGCATCATCGGACGAAACCATCTCACCGGTTTTGTAATCAACATAATAATGCCCCTGTGAAGGTCCGGTTATTCCATAAGCCCAGTTTAAACCGGTATTGAACCATTGTGGGCTGTTTGGTGCTGCCATCTGATTTACAAGCATAAAAACAATTTCATCGTAAAAAGAATTAGCATCTTCTTCGGTATCAAAGTAATTGCCTTTCCAACCCCAATAAGCCCAGCAGCCGGCGAGTCTGTGGAAAACCTGCCTGCTGTCTTTTTCGGATGTATATCTGTCTTCAGCGGGTAATTCATTCAACCTGTCTTCAGATGCTTTGGATGGCTGCAGCCAAACCGGAATTCTATCCTCATCAATTTTTTCCAGGTACTTTGGTATGCCTGCTTTTCTAAAATATTTTTGAGCGATAATATCAGTTGCGACCTGCGACCATTGTTCCGGAACTAGCACATCCTCCATTCTGAAAACAACCGAACCATCCGGGTTTTTAATTTCAGAGGTTCGTTTTGCAAATTTAATATTTGCGAGAGGATCTTTACCAGCCTTTGTGTACAGTCTGTTTATTTGCATTCAATCTCTCCTATGGAAAAAAATTTCGGTTAATTAATAATGGATTATTACCTCATGTTAATTATGACTTGAGAAATTAATCAATGTACAATTTCACAAAAATGGATTTGGTTCCGGGGTTGTATGGAAGCTAAAAAAAATCTTTAAACAAAAAACATCGTGACAAAACTTTTTCATTAATTTTTCACACCCCGGTAAAGGCACTACTAACTTTGTAATAATTTCAAAAATATCCAAATTAAATTTTAATTTTTCTCATGAAATTTTTTTTAATACGAATAATTTTTTTCGTATGAGTAAAATTCCATTCAAATAAATCCTGTTTATCTTTAAAAAATATTTATTACTATATAGTCAATGATTATTTTATTTTTATCTGGCTGCATTATGTCAATCATATTCACACTAATTCTCCATATTCAAGCTATAACATAGAGTTAAGTTGGAAGAAAAAGTAATTGAAGTAATAAATCTTACCAAAGTCTTCAGGGAAGTTAAAGCTGTCGAAGGTTTAAACCTGAACGTAAACAGAGGTGATGTCTTTGGTTTCCTTGGACCCAACGGTGCCGGAAAGAGTACGACAATCAGGATGCTGGTGTCGTTAATTGCACCGCAGGAAGGCAGTATTAAAATACTCGGACGCTCACTTAATCAGAATAAGAGAGAAATCTCGGGTAGAGTCGGTGCAATTGTTGAAAAACCAGATTTTTATAATTATCTGTCAGCATATAAAAATCTTGAAATTCTTGGCAGAATATCAGGAAAAAGCATTTCAAAGAAGAGAATTATAGATACGCTTGAGTTGGTAGGGCTTGCAGCAAGATTCAACAGCAAGGTGAAAACTTATTCTCACGGGATGAAGCAGAGACTTGGTATTGCTCAGGCACTTCTTCACGATCCGGAGCTAATTATTCTTGATGAACCAACTACAGGACTTGATCCGCAGGGATTGAAAGAAATCAGAGATTTAATAATTCATTTAAGCAAAACTGAAGGGAAAACTATTTTTCTTTCATCGCACATCCTTTCTGAGGTTGAGCTGGTAGCGAACAGAATGATAATTATTAATAAGGGTAAAACAATTGTCGAAGGCAATGTTAGTGAATTGTTGAACTCAAGTAACGTTAAAGTGACCTTTGAAGTTGATAATGTTGAGGAAGCAAAGAAAGTTTTAGAAACGACACGGTGGTCTGTAAAAATTCGAACTTTTTCAGATAAAGAAATAATCTTTGAATTAGACTCAGATGAAATAGCCGAACTGAATAAATATTTTGTCGAAAGCGGAGTTTCCGTCAAAGCTATAATTCCATCAAGATCACTTGAAGATTATTTTTTAAAAATAACCTCAGGTACGGAATGATTTTAACACTTATCAGAATTGAACTTTTAAAGATTTTTAGAAAATGGAGAACATACATTGGTTTTATTGCTATTGGCATACTCGTGCCAGTAATTCACACAGCAATGTATTATGAAGGACAGGAATCACTTGATTTTATGACCCGAAACCTGCAGCAATCCTTTGTATTTGTCGGGAATCTTTTAAATGGATATTTCATTTCGTATATAATTTTAAATGCACTTACAATCCATATTCCCTTTTTAATCACATTGGTTGCCGGTGATTTGCTGGCTGGCGAAGCAACTGCCGGAACTTACCGTATTCTGCTGACAAGACCGGTCTCTAGATTTCAGGTTGTAAGTTCAAAATTTTTGACGGGAATTATTTATACAAATTTATTGGTATTATGGCTTGCTGTTATGAGTTTGGGAGTTGGTCTGTTACTTTTCGGAATTGGTGAATTAATCGTAATCAGATCAGATACTATTATAATATTAGATAAGAGCGATGTAATCTGGAGGTTTATGCTGGCTTATGGATTTGCTACACTTGGAATGTCGGTTGTATGCAGTTTGGCATTTTTATTTTCTTCTTTAGTTGAAAACGCTATCGGTCCAATAATTTCTACTATGGCAGTGATTATAGTTTTTATTATTATTTCCGCATTGGATATTGATGTATTCAAATCGATTCAGCCGTATTTGTTTGTAAACTATATATTAAACTGGCGTGAATTTTTTAATGATCCTTTGGATTTTCCCAGGATCGTTGAAAGTGTTTCTATTTTATTAGCACATCTAGTTCTGTTTTTTGGAACTGCTGTTTATATTTTTAAAAAGAAAGATATACTTAGTTAACCGCTAAAGATAATTTTATGAAGAACCTTTTTTTAGTATTGTTGATTTTGATTGGAATAAACGCTGCTTATTCACAAAGTAAAAATCCCGATGAAATATTAAAAAGAGTAACGGAAACCTTCGAGATGATCAAAGATTATGAAGTGGACGTTCTTATTAATGTCAACGTTAAATTTTTAAAAATGCCAGATAGAAAAGCAAAAATATTTTATAAGCAGCCGGATAAGATTTTTGTGGAATCCGAAGGATTTGCATTGCTTCCAAAGCAAGGGTTGAATTTTTCACCGCTGACATTCTTACAAACTGCACACACTGCTTTGATTGACAGGGTAGAGGAGCTCAATAGAATTAATACGACAGTTATAAAAGTTATTCCAATAGGCAATAAATCCGATATTATTCTGAGCACATTATGGATTGATGAATCAAGAAATTTAATTATGAAGATTGAGTCCTCAACAAAACCGGATGGCTCAATAGTCATTGAATTTCAGTATTCTAAAATTGATGATAATTTTTATTTGCCTTCCACTATAGTTTTTACATTCGATGTGGATAAAGTGTACTTCCCGACAGGCATCACAGGCGAAATGAATTCGGAATCAGAAAAAAAAGATAAAAAAAATGATATCGCAAAGCAGGGTAAAGTAACTATCACTTATTCAAACTATAAAGTTAACCAGGGATTAAGTGACGAGTTATTTAAGAAGGAATCCCCCAATTAGCTGAAACAAATCAGATTTTTTTTGTTCCCAATTAATTTATTCAATAAAAAATAAACGACCGGGCAGTTTTTAATACAATGAAAGTGAGGGCATAACATTGTGGTTATTTTACCCGGCCGTTATCAATCTGATCACTATAGGAGGCTACTCTGCAAAGAGAGAGTGACCAGACCTGGGGGAAATTTCAAAAAACATCATTATTACGACACACAAATTTCTTGGATAATTAATGATTAATAAAGTCAGGAATTTGTCAGGTAAAAATTTAGCCCTGAATTTCAATGAAGTGAATTCAATAACGAAGAGTTGATATGAATCTAAATGCAAAATTCTGAGGTAGTGAATCAGAAACTGATTGACCAAAAAATGCACCAGAATCCGTTTCCTTTTTCTCATTATCTGAACTTTTGTCAAAATCACAATACAAAAATGCTAAGAGTATTATTACTTTTGATGAAAACCCTACTAAATATTTTCTGATGAGAATCTTTATTTTTTATTTATTAAAAACTTTTGTCAGAACATTCTTCAAGTTTGCCCAGGATTCTTTGTCTGCATTTTCATTATAAGCTAAAGGCAAATTGAATTTTTTTCCGAATTCATCTGCGGAGGGATTTGTAAAGCTATGAATTGCACCCGGGTAATTCTTAAATTCAAATTTCACTCCGGCGCTTTCCATCTCTTTCTTAAATGATTCAATTTGATCTGCAGGTACGAATGGATCATCTGCACCGTTACAGACAAGGACGAAAGCTTTAACCTTGTCAGGTTGTGCAGGTGTTATTGACTTCAAGCCACCATGAAAACTGGCGACTGCTTTCAGGTTTGTTCCTATTCTTGCCATATGCAGCACAACTCCGCCTCCGAAGCAATAACCAATTGCGGCGATTTGTTCTGCATCAACAGCTACATGTTTTTTAAGAAGTTCGTATGCGGCCAGGAACCTGGCTTCTGCTTCAGGAATATTGCTGAAAATTTCCTGCACAAACTTTGCTGCATCTTCAGGATGATCTGCTTGCTTACCATCGCCAAACATATCAATTGCCAAAGCAGTGTAACCAAGTTCGGCAAGCATCCTGGCTCGCTTCCTTGCATATTCATTATGTCCCCACCATTCGTGGACTACTAAAACACCAGGTCTTTTTCCTTCAATATTGCCGTCATAAACAAGAAATCCTTTCATTAAAGTGCTGTCTGTACTGTATTCAACTTCAGTCTCTATAAGTTTTATTTCCTGTTTCTTTTCGGCACAGGAAATTAATGAAATGATTGGGACTAAGAAAAAGACAATTAATATTTTTTTCATTGCATCCTCCTTATTAATTAATTTTATTGATTTTCTCTGTTGACATTTTCCATAGAAAATGCAGGCAGGCAAATAGAGATATATTCTGCACCTTCAGGTGACGGTGTACTATACCTTACCCATTCACCTTTATGTGTGATGATAGCTTCTCCTGCTTTTATATCATAACTCTTTACTTTGGTTTCAATTCGAAGTAATCCTTTTAATACGAGAGTGTACTCATCAAATTCAGGAGTTTGAGCAGGTTCAATCCAACCGGAAGGACTTTTCATTCGTGCGATGCTGACATCAGTTGTGCCGGTATTCACTTTCCCAATAAACTCTTCGATGATTTTTGGTTTGTTACCGGCAGCTTCAATTATTTTTGGCGATTTAATTAATGTTGGCATAATTTATTTTCATTTATTGAGATAAAATATAAAATCATCACTTTTAACTTCTGTACATTCTTCCCAATCAATCAACTTGACATCATTGTAAATAAAAACTCTTATTCAGACAATTCTTTAAATTCACCTGCTGTTTTAGTGAATATATAAATCGAAATAATTCCTAAAATAAAATTACCGGCAAGAACATACCAAACATAGTCAGGATGACCGGCATCTCTGAAAGAACCATATAAGGTTGTATAAACCAATCCGCTCAATGCGCCGCCAAGACCAGTGGCAAGAAAATTTGTTCCCATATATAATCCGGCTTTTTCTTTTGGTGCAAGCCACATAATATATTCCTGTATCCGGGGCGAGGAAATCATTTCACCTATTGCAAAAAAGAAAATGCCGAGAAATACAAACTCAGGTGAGAATACAAATGAATAACCTATCGTAAACATTCCTAATGCTGCTACAAACATTCCGAAGTTGAAAGAAGGTATTGCTTTGAATTTTTCAAAGATGCGGGATATGAAAATCTGGAAAATCATAATTATGTAACCAGTATGCGCAATGGTTTCACCTAAAAGTTTCCTGTTACCGTTTTCATCTTCAGCAGAAACAATGCTTGCAAACCCTGCACCGAATATACTTTCCACTGCAAGGTACAGACGTAAAGTATCAAGGTTTCTATCAACGTAAACAGCTACAAGGTTAAAGAAAGCCCATAGGGGAAGCCAAAACATCAGTCCAAGGAGAATTAGAAAAATCAAAAATTTAATATCGGACAAAGCAACATACATATCAGAAAATTTTTTCTTTAATGTAACACCTTCAAACTCACGTTCAGGTTCTTTGTAAAAAAAGATTGTAATTAATAGCATTAAACCGATGCCAATTGCTGCAGCCATAAAAGCATAATCCCAGGAAATTGCTCTCAGTTTTCCTGCAACAACAGGACCGAATGAAGCCCCGACATTCACCATGGCATAAAAAATTCCGAATCCAACAGTTTTATTTGTCTTATCTGTTGTTACGCGAACCGTTCCCGAAATTAGTGGTTTAAAAATTCCAGCAGACAAACCAATTCCAAGCATTGTAAGGGCAATTCCCGAAAAAGATTGTGTTACCATCAGAAGAAGAATTGTTGGAAGGTAGGCGATGTATGATATTATCAATACTTTTTTGAAGCCAAAACGGTCGGCAAAAGTTCCTGAAAAAATCGGGGTTGCGTAAGAAAATAGCAGGAACAGACTTTGCACAATTCCAAGTTGTCCTTTTGAGTAACCGAGATACTCCATATAAATTCCGAAACCCATATAAATGCCGTAGTAGGAAAATCTTTCGAGGACTTCAATACCATTAGCTACCCAAAATACATTAGGAAATGGCGTGCGATTTTTCATAGCAACTCTTTTTGTTAGTAAAATGTACTGCTTGAAATTAGAAGATTAAGATCTTTACAGAAGGTGTCTTCTGAAGATTAAATCTGATAATCCGGAAAATACCTTCTTCGATAATCAGAAATTAATATAAAATATTTAATCAAATATTAATTTTTTAAGATATAGAATTCTGGTTGAAGAACATTCTGGATATCAATGCAGTCCAAGCACCGATAATGCTTTATCAAACTGTTCACGCCTGATATAAATTACATATCCAAAACTTCCGACACCATCAGTAACACCGCTTGCAGCATAAACGTTTACATTTGCGAGAGAGAGTTTTTTATGAATGTCAGTCAAAGCTCCAAGTTCATCATCTCCCTGGACGAGTAGTGCAGGATGCGGTCCATCAATCTGTAACCCGGATTTTTTTGCTGCTTCGTGAAGTTTGCCGGCTTCGTCAGGAAAAATTGAGAACTGGGTTCGTGTGGGTCCAACCGGGACTGCCGTAAAAGCAAGCAAGCTCACCCCGATGTTAGCTAATAAATTCAGAATTTTATATGCTTCGCCTGGCTGATCATCAACCATCGTGTAAAAATATTCTGCTTTTCTGATATTTAGTGCCATGGTTATCGCCGCTATTTATTTTTATTACTTAAAATAATCCGAATTTTATTAATAGCAAAACTGCACCAAAAGTAAAATTTTTATAAGTTCTATTTACTGTTTTTATCCCTTTCCCACTTTGTCAAACCACCAGTAAGACTGTAAGCATCGTATCCGTTTTTGAGAAGTAATTTTGCACCACGTTCACTTCGAATGCCATGACTGCAGTAAACTATTATCTTCTTTTCTTTATAAACGGATAATTCGTCCAATCTGTTTTCCAATTCCTTTATCGGGATTAACATAGCATTATCAAGGTGTTTTAATTCACCATCAAATTCTTCTGTTGACCGGACATCCAGCAATAATATATCTTCTTTCGATTCAATCATCGAATGAAGTTCCTGTGTTGTCACCAGTTTATAATCAGTCGGATTTTCAATGGTTTTTTTATCCTCCAGATCCATCATACAAACCGGGCAGGTTCCCGGTTTATCTGAAACCAGGTCTGTACAATACATCGGGCAGATATACTCAATCGCAAGATTTTCAGATTCGCTTTGAGCTGAAATTTGAAAACTAAGTGCAATGAGTGATAAAAATAGAAATGCTGACAGCTTTTTAAATTTGATCATGATTTACCTCTAATTAACAATACTTTAAACTAAATATTTGATCCGGACAAATCAACATCGATACAGAGTTGTTAACTAGTTATGAAATGCTGATCTGATTCATTTATATCCGTTATTGATGAAATAATTTCATTTCATATATTGACTAAAATAAAATTCTTAATAATAATTCTGGGTATTAATACAAAATAGATTTAAATTTAATATGACAAAAAAATGATTTCTTTTATTCTCGGAATAAATTATAAAAATCGAAATAAGGAAGGTTCATATGAAAATTAATTATTCGATTACAGTCTTTACAATCCTCACCCTATGTTTTACCATTTTTCTAATATCAGGAATGTACGGACAGTCCGGCGAGTTTAGCAGGACAAAAGTTCTTATGGAAAACGGTAAAACTGCTTTTCAAACAATACCGTCTGAAAATAATTCAACTATTGAATCACTTAATGAACATTTGTTTGGAAAGAATTCTTCAGTCGGAGAAAAGTTTGTTCTTGGAGGAAATGTTATTTGGTGGACTGACGATCAAGGTACTGCTGCTATCGCAAATACTGTTGCTCTTAACGGGATTGGAGATAGAGCTATAACTGCATGGGGACTTAATATCATGCGTGTATCGCATTATTCAGATTCCACTAATATTCCTCTTTGGGAATTCCCGACAGGTCAGTATGATCCTGTCGTAGATATTTCGGGTGATGGATTAGTTGTTGCAGCAACAGCAGGTACAAATTTTTATTTGCTCGATAATGTCACGGGCAATATAGAATATCAATTTGCCTTGCCAGATTCATTTTATGCATCAGCTGTAAGTGTATCGCGTGATGGAGCAATGGTTGTATTTCTTGCTAACGCCTGGGGAAATTCAAATACATCCAGAGCTTACGCATTTGATCTTTCCGGGGGTTCACCTATACTCTTATGGACTTTCGACGTTCCTGTAACAGAAATTACAAATTGGGCAGGAGTTAATTTTTCCGCATCAGGATCAAAAGTTGCAATAACCGGCCGCTACTTTCTTTATGTTCTAAACAGCAGTGACGGATCTTTAATCTGGAGTCATTTCCTGGATAATACTGAATCTGCACCGGCAATAAGTGGTGATGGGGAAGTTATTGTAACTGCTGACAACAGCGGCTTTGTTCAAACTTGGCATTATGATTCTTCAACTTCAGAATATTTTTTGCTCTGGCAGTACAGAGTACCTCCTGGTGCATTCAGTAACTGGGCTTCCTCTGTAGGAATTTCTGCAGATGGAAAAACAATTCTTGCCGGGTCGCTGATTTTTTTAGCAGCTGGATATAATGGATCAATAATGTGTTTTGATACTTATGGAGACGGGACTCCGAAATGGGTATTCGGAGGAGTTGGTGATCTGGTTGATAATATTTCAGTTTCGGATGATGGAAGAGTTGCTGCTGCAGTAACCTGGGGTGATTATCCGGCACATTCCAATCCGGATTTACTTGTTTTTGATGTTGCAACAGGTCAGGTTACATTCAGCGTTATTACACCAGGTTCATTTTTCACAGGTGACATTAGCCCTGACGGTAAAAGAGTATTCGCAGGAGGAAAAGCAGTCCACGCTCGTGAATTCGGGAACGGCGGAAGAATTTATCTATGTGAAATTGATCTCGGTGGAGGAAATGTAAGCGGAAATGTTAATCTTGTCAGCCCTGGTAATGATGGCGGAGTTCTTGTTAAAGCAGTTGGCACAACCCGATCCGCTATTACGAATGTGAACGGAAATTACATTATCGAAAATATTGCAGCGGGAACTTATACGATTACTGCTGAAAAACCCGGGTATAATTTTGGTACTCAAAACAACGTAGTAGTTACTGAAGGCGGAACAACTTCAGGAATTAATTTCTCTCTCAATGTATTTCTAACTCAACCTCCAGCATTAAGTGCATCCACAAATTTAATGGGTACGATTCTTTTGAGCTGGAGTTCGTTATTTGCTACTCCCGAAAGACTAATAGAAATAGCTAAAATGGTTGGTGATGATTATCATCCTGAAAGCATTTCTGAGACTTCAACAAAGTCTATTCAAGATTTAAATGAGTATGATTCAAATACAAGTTTTATAAGCAGGCTTTTATCAGGTGTAGATAGTATTGCGATTTACCGAAGTCTTGTTTCTGGTGGACCGTACAGCTGGGTTGCAAATGTTTTATCATCGCAATCAAATTTTAATGATAATGATGTTTTACCGCTGCGTGATTATTATTATGTAATAAATATTTTTAATGATATCGGACAAAGTGTTTATTCAAATGAAGCCCTTGGTCAGGTAAGTGATACACTTTTTACATTCAACATTGATGTTCCTCAGGGTAATCCTCCACAAATAGACGGAATATTATCTTCGGGTGAATGGGATGATGCATTAAGAGTTGACATCTCTGATATTTTTGGATATGGTAGTGGTTATCCAAAACCTGATAGTTCAGTTTATATTTATTTAAAATTTGATGACAACACGAACACACTTTTTGTAGGGGGTGAGGATTATTTAAATCCTACACTTGACGATAACGAAGGATTTGGCTTGTACTTCGATGATAACAATAATGATGTTTTTGATGGAACACCTCCTTTCATTCTTGAAGGAAATTTCTGGGCATACTGGCATCCTTGGGGGTCAGATTTACGTTTCAGACAAATTCCATCATTTACAGTTGATACTTTATTTGGTGCCGAAGTTGAATTCTCTGATATCAACGGACACCTTCAGGGTGAAGTTGCAATACCGATGGGATTTCTCGAAGGTTACCAGCTTCAGGTATTTGGTCCTGATAAAATTGTTGGATTAGGTGCGTTCTTAATCGCCAGACAAGGTGGAGCAGCTGTATTTAACGGATGGTGGCCGCAAACTATGAACACAGTTTTTAATCCGGTGTATTTTGGTGATGTAGGAATTGACGTATCACTTTTATCACCGCCTCAAACACCTTCAAATATAATTGTAGCAAGACAAGGTGAAGATCTCATGTTAACTTGGGATGATCCTGCTTTAGGTTTAAATAATGAGCCGTTACCCGTTCCTCCTGTAATAAACATTTATAGGAATGGTGAGTTTTTAACTTCACTTGGTGCCGGTATCGAATCCTATCTGGATAATGATGTCTATTGCGTTGCCTGGTATGAATATCAGTTTGAAGCTCTGATTGTCGTCGGCTCAGATACGTTAACCGGTCCGCCTAGCGCACCAATTGGTAATTTTGCCTGCGAAGAACCTGTACTTGTTCCTATTAGTTATGATGATGGAACCTGGGAAGCATTTTATGTTCCGAGCTTCGCTTGGGAAGAAAATAAATTTGCAGTCAGGTTTACTCCAATTGCTTATCCTACAAACCTTCGGAAAGTTGAAACGACTGTTAATGGTAATGATGCATTTGATTTCACAATTCAGGCTGATAACAGTGGAATACCTGGAGACACTTTAGCAGGTCCATACAGAGTTTACGATACTGATCCTGCAACAGTCGGTTATGTGGCGAAAACTCTGCCTGGTATTGATCCACCAGAAATAAAACAGGGGGATTTTTGGGTTGTAATAAATTATCTTGAAGCAACTCCTGGTGCCCCTGGTGTTGGAGTTGATTATGCATTGCCAATCGACGGCCGAACTTTCTATTACCTCTCAAGCACTGGCTGGACAAGTTTCACGGTTGGTGATCTAATGATCACAGCTTTTGTTTCCGATATGCCTGTTGGTGTTGGAAACGAGACTGAATTGGAAATTCCTTTAACATTTGATCTGAAACAAAATTATCCCAATCCATTTAATCCTTCGACCATAATCAGCTATCAAATTCCTCAGAGCCAGATGGTTACTCTGGATGTTTATAATGCATTGGGACAAAAAGTACGGACATTAGTTAATGGAATGCAGGATGCAGGGCATTATGAAGCAGTATGGGATGGAAAAAACAGCGGCGGAAATTCTCTATCGAGTGGTGTTTATCTTTATAGGATTACAGCTGGCAATTTCATAAAAACAATGAAAATGATTTTATTAAGATAAAGTTGATTCCGGCATAAGAATAACATAAAAAAATTCTCTCTCTCTCGCTTTTTATTTATTTTTAGAAAAAAGGGGAGAGAGATTTTTATTTTATCAATACCATTTTTTTAGTTTCAGTGAATATTTTTCCTGATGAAGCTGAGGTTGCAAATAATTGATAAAAATATATTCCGCTTGATATATCGGCAGAACCAAAATTAACGGAATATATTCCTCGATTTTTAACTTCATCTACAAGCGTGGTTATTTCATTTCCCAATACATCAAATACTTTTAAGAGTATACGGCAGTCTTCCGGAATTGTATACTGAATGGTAGTTGCCGGATTGAATGGATTCGGATAGTTTTGGAATAAAATAAAATCCTTGGGAATGAAAGGCGGATCGCCATGAATTATTTCTATTTCAATTTCATTATCCATCACTCTGTGTCTGTTTATATCTATCAGTATAACTTTTTCGATGATTATGGATTCCGGATTACTTATTCTGAATGGAATATCTGCCAATAATCTTTCACCAGAATTAATAACTTTTATACCCTGACGGTCGTACAGAAGAACTCTCAGCAATTCATCGACCTTCAGATAATATCCCTGACCAAGATCAGTAGATATGATAGTATTTTCCGGATCGTCAGAAACATTTCCAAACTCAATCTGAACACCTCGGAGATCAATTTCAGAATTTGAATATGCAGTGATCCCGTTTTCATTTATGTAAAAAGTTAATTTATGTTGATAACTTCCGCTAAGCTTGTTAATGCTTGTGATTGAACAGCCATTAATCGCGCCTCCATTTGGATATTCACCTAAAAGAATAATATTCTGAAGAAGGGAAAGATCCTGGACATTTACTAAACCATCAGAGTCCGGTTCAGGATGTCCGGGAATCCATGGTGCGATGTCTGCTCTTAAAAATTCATCGACTTCGAGAGAGTCCCTGCCGACAATATGGTCAACAATCATTATGATATCAAGAATGTCAAGACATCCATCACCGTTTACATCACCCCAAAGACCTACTCTGTTTCTTACAATAACTGTCAGCTCATCACGTGATGGAGTAATATTTATTGGAAATCCCTCGAAAGTGCTTGCCTCAGCATTCGAAATTTTGATCGAGGATTTAACACTATCCTGCAATGCAGGCAAATTAGCAACTCCGTATTTTACTTTCAGCAGTTCATCATAATCACCAGGCAGTAACCCGTTATTTTGGTTCAGGTTCCAGAGCAAAACTAATATTTCATCAATTGATGCACCATTTCCGGTAAGCGGACCTCTGAAAACATTATAAGTCAAAACCCAGCTTGGATCGCTGACGTCAGCTCCTTTCTCAATATTCATAAAAGATAAGATCACATTATCGTCAACAGCATTATTTACAAATAATCTGAATTGAAGTGCCTGGGCTTTAAATTCCAGATTAACCAATTTCATATTATCAACATATGAATCATCCTCCATCCTGTATACAGTATCTTCTTCAAAGATTAATCCGAATTCGGGAATAATACCCCGGACTATGATTTTAAAGTCATCGCGTGAGGGAGTAATATCAATCGGAGTCCCCTGAAATGTACT
>DATDOL010000170.1:0-6407 GCA_035293265.1 Ignavibacteriaceae bacterium
ATGCAATATTTCTGCAGGCAACAGCACCGATCTATATTTTAATATTTGAACCTCTTATCAATAAAACGAAATATGAAAAATCGAATATCATAACTGTCGCCGTCTGTTTTGTAGGAATGTTATTCTTTTTTATAGGTGAACTCGAGCCCGGTCATCTTGAAGGAAACCTGGTGGCTTTGTTTTCCGGTTTCATGTTCGCTGCATTTTTTCTTGGAATGAAAAAGAATGATATAAAACATCAGCAGAGCAGTATATTTTTTGGCAATGTTCTGGTTACGATAATCAGCATTCCATTTATCCTCTCACTCGATATGATTACGCTTGATGATTTCTGGATGCTTGGCTATCTCGGAGTTTTTCAAATAGCAATTGCATATGCATTTTTTGCTTCCGGACTTAAAAGAGTTTTTGCGGTTGAAGCCTCTATCATTTCTATGATCGAACCGGTGTTAAATCCTGTTTGGGTTTTCTTTGGTTATGGCGAGGTACCTTCCTTTTGGGCAATCATCGGAGGAATAATAATTATTTCGGCAATATTGATCAAAACTTTGGTAACAGGATCATCAACCTTTAAAAAGAAATTTACTTATTAACTACTACGGCGCTAACCTTAATATTTTCCATTTTTTATTTTTGAATCTGTAACAAATCCTATCGTGCAAACGGTTTTCCCTTCCCTGCCAGAATTCAAAAGTTCCTGGTATTAATCTGTATCCACCCCAGTAATCGGGTAAAGGGATTTTATTATTTCCGAATTTACTTTTTAATTCGGCGAATTTAGATTCAAGAAAATTTCTGTCTGGAATAACAGAGCTTTGTGCTGAAACCCAGGCAGCTATCTGGCTATCTCTTGATCTTGAGTGAAAATATACTTTAGATTCTTCCCTGCTCGCAAATTTTACTTTGCCTTCAATTCGTACCTGCCTTTCTAATTCAGGCCAGAAGAATAACAAAGATGCAGTCGGATTTACTTTAAATTCCTTTCCTTTTCTGCTCTTGTAATTGGTAAAAAACACAAAACCATTTTCATCAAAACTTTTTAACAAAACAACTCTTGCTGAAGGTTTCGCCTTCTTATTGGCTGTGGCTAAAATCATAGCGTTTGGTTCGATAAGGTCAATTTTGAGTATCTCATCAAACCAAATTTTGAATTGTTCGAAAGGGTTTAAGCTGACACTTTCTTCAGATAGCTTGCTTAATTTATATTCTTTCCGAAAATTATTAATATTCTTTAAATTCTCTGCCATAATTTTTGAACTTTTTGTAATGTGCTTTGGTTATGATGTTTAATTTTTCTTTCATAAATTACAAAAAAAAGAACTAATTCAAATAATTTTAGAGATGAAATCAAAAAAATTAACGAAGGAACAGCAGGAAGAACTCGAAAAGTTCGGTGCAAATACGTGGTTTGTAGAATACCTTCACAAGCAATATTCTGAAAACCCGGAAGAAGTTCCTGAACAGTGGAGAAAATTCTTCAGCGAAGTTGGAGGAAAAGAAGGTGGAAATGGGAAGGGATCGGATACGGGAATTGATGGCGTGAATTTACAGAATTTGAACTTGCCTCAACCGGGCGAAGAAGATGAAGTACAGGTTATCGCAGGCAGTTCGGAAAAAATTCTGACGAATATGAATACAAGTCTGACTATTCCAGTTGCAACATCTCAACGAAGTATCCCGGTTAAAGTTCTTGAAGAAAACAAGATTCTGATAAACAATTATCTTAAGAAACAGAACAAAGGAAAAATCTCCTTTACTCATCTTATCAGCTGGGCAATTCTGAAAGCAATCAAGAAAAATCCATCACTAAACAATGCCTTCACAGTTTTAAATAATAAACCTCATATCATCAAAAGAAAAGATGTAAACCTCGGGCTTGCAATCGACATAGAAAAAAAAGATGGCAGCAGATCCTTGATTGTTCCGAATATTAAAAAAGCGAATAGACTTAACTTCATCGAATTCTGGGGTGCTTTCGATGACCTTATTACAAAAGCAAGAAAAGGTACGATTGATCCTGCAGAATTTTTTGGAACGACGATTACATTGACAAACCCGGGTACGCTTGGTACTGTTGCTTCGGTTCCAAGACTTATGGTCGGCCAGGGAGCAATAATTGCTACAGGTGCTATTCAATATAATGCAGAGTACCAGGCAATGTCGCCTGCAACTATTTCTGCGCTAGGCATTAGCAAGGTTATGAATATTACCAGCACATATGATCATAGAATAATTCAAGGCGCAGAATCGGGATTGTTCCTGAAAGAAATAAATGAACTGCTGCTTGGGAAAGATAACTTTTATGATGAAATATTCGAATCTCTCCAATTACCTGTTAAACCGTTAAAATGGGAAACGGATTATCAGCCTGGAATTTTTGAATCCGGCGGAAGCACTGAAGAAATTGTTAAGCAGGCAAAAGTTCTTCAATTAATTAATCTTTACAGAGTCCGCGGTCATTTAAATGCTCATCTCGATCCGTTAAGTACAAATGTAAATTATCATCCTGAACTGGATCCATCAAACTATAATCTTACGTTGTGGGACCTGGACAGGTATTTTATCACGGGTGGATTTGGCGGATTAAAAACTGCAACACTTAGACAAATTCTTGATGTTCTTCAGAAAACCTACTGTGAAAAAATAGGCGTGGAGTATATGCATATTCAAAATCCTGCAGAGAAAGTCTGGCTCCAGGATAAAATGGAACCTGTGAAAAATTTACCCGCTTGCGATGTGGAAACAAAAAAAAGAATTTTGCAGAAATTAGTTTTTGCAGAATCACTCGAACACTTTATACATAAAAAATTTATCGGGCATAAAAGATTTTCGCTTGAAGGATCAGAAACATTAATCCCTGTTCTTGACATACTTTTAAATGAAGCGAGTCGTCAAAATATTTCCGAGGTTGTTCTTGGAATGGCCCACAGGGGCAGGATAAATGTGTTAACTAATATAATCGGCAAATCATACGATTCAATATTCAGTGAATTTGAAGACATAAAAGATCCTAATTCAATTGCAGGTTCCGGAGATGTAAAATACCATCTTGGAGCTACAGGAAAATACAAAACTCAGGACGGAAAAATAATTACCGTGTCGGTTGCTTCTAATCCCAGCCATCTCGAATGGGTAAATCCTGTTGTAGAAGGTATTGTCCGTGCAAAGCAGACACGAATTAGCGATGAAAAAAGTCATCAGAAAATAATGTCTTTGTTGATTCACGGAGATGCTGCATTCGCCGGACAAGGAATAGTTGCTGAAACTCTGAACCTTTCGCAATTAAGCGGTTACAGAACCGGTGGAACAGTCCATATCATCGTTAATAACCAGATCGGTTTTACTACAACACCTGAAGATGCACGCTCATCTCAATATGCTACCGATGTTGCAAAGATGATCCAGGCTCCGATATTTCATGTAAATGGTGATGATCCGGAAGCCTCAATTTGGGTAACAAAACTTGCTTTCGAGTTCAGGCAGATATTCAAGAAGGATGTTGTTATTGATCTGTTTGGATACAGAAGACATGGTCACAACGAAGGTGACGAACCAGGATTCACTCAACCGCTGCTTTATGAGAAAATAAAATCACATCCTTCAGTAAGAAAGATTTACGCGGATAAACTTTTAAATGAAGAAATCGTTACAGAAAATGAAATCAATAAAATTTATAAAGGATTTGACGATACTCTTACAAAAGCATTCGATAAAATCAAAAGGGAAATTTCAAAATTTGAAATTGATATTCCATTAGCTGTACCAGTTAAAATGATTGGTGAACATTCGTCTGAAAGTAGTAAAACTAACCTCACCGAAGAATTGTTTAATGAAGTTATTGAAGGAATAACTCGGGTTCCAGTGGAGTTCAGGGGACATCCGAAACTTTCAAAATTTCTCGAAAGAAGAAAAAAGATTCTCGACAGTTCTGAAAACGCTGATTGGGCATTAGCCGAATCAATCGCATTCGGAAGTTTATTGTTGGAAGGCACACCGGTTCGTCTAAGCGGGCAGGATAGTGTAAGAGGAACTTTCAGTCAAAGACACCTGGCTTTAACTGATATGACAACAGGAGAAGAACACGTTCCTCTAAATCATATCCGACAGGGGCAGGCACATATCGAAGCATTGGACAGTTTACTTTCAGAAGCTGCAGTTCTTGGATTTGAATTTGGTTACAGCACTGCTGACCCTCTTGCATTAGTTATTTGGGAAGCTCAATTCGGAGATTTTGTTAACGCTGCCCAGGTAATTGTTGATAATTTCATTGTAGCTTCTTATGAAAAATGGCAGGTTCCGAACAGCCTTGTTATGCTTCTGCCGCATGGATTTGAAGGTCAGGGACCGGAACATTCCAGTGCACGTCTCGAAAGATTTTTGATCTTATGCGCTGAAAATAATATGCAGGTATGTAATGCCAGCACACCATCACAGTATTTTCATCTGCTGAGAAGACATATAAAACATAAAATGCAAATACCTCTGGTCATTATGACACCAAAAAGTCTGTTGAGATTACCACAGGCTTCATCGGCTAAAGAAGAATTTATTACAGGCAGATTTCATGAAGTTCTGGATGATGCATTTGTCACTTCAAAGAATTCGGTTACAAAAATACTTTTCACAAGCGGTAAAATTTATTATGACCTGGTTGACTTCCGGGACAAAAATAAAAATGAAAATACTGCAATTGTCAGATTGGAACAGTTTTATCCTTTCCCTTCAAAACAAATAAAGAAAATGCTAATGTCCTACCCTTCATTAAAGAATATTGTTTGGGTACAGGAAGAACCGATGAATATGGGCGCATGGAGTTTTGTTTCACAAAGATTGCTGACACAAATAGAAAGAGATATTAAATTATCTTATGCCGGAAGAGTTGAAAGTGCAAGCCCTGCTGTTGGTTCTTACCATATTTCAATAAGAGACCAGAAGAGATTGTTGAAGGAAGCCTTTTCAATCTAGAAAGTGTTGAGATTCGAAGGTTGGGAGAAGTTAGTTGTGATAAATCTAAACTAGATAGAGTTTATTTTGTCAACAACAACTTCGCTCTTAACATCGCCGTTTTGATAAAAAGTCACAGAAGTTAAAAGCCCATTGTCATCAAAAGATCTCCAGGTACCTTCTGCGCGACCATCAATAAAATAACCAATCGTTTTAAGTTTTCCATTTTCATAATACCAATTCCAATTTCCATGCGGCTGATCATTTTTAAAATTACCTTGTGATTCAAGTTGACCATTACTATAAAAATAACGCCACGATCCTACGTTCTGATTGTTTTCAAGATATCCATGAACAGCAAATTCTCCGCTAATTGACAGCAGACAAAACTCACCGGTTTTCATTCCATTTACCACATCATATTCGATAATCCTGTTCTCAAGAGTGTCCAATACTCTCCCTGTGTATGGATGGTCGGTTCCCTGCTTATAAATTAATCCATCTTTAATTTGGACTTTGGTTGTATCGTTATTTGATTTGCATCCCGTGGAAAGAAAAAGTAATAATGTTAAACTGATAATAATACATGCTGCTGCAAAGTATAGTTTACCCTCAAAAAGATCTCTCATTAATCACTCCTGTAAAGATGATTTACAGCCAAGAATTAAACGTGAAATTTAACCCGAGACTGACTATGATGATTGAATGAAAATTGACACACTAGGTGGTTTTAGTTAAGCATAACTTTTGATTTTGATAGGAACCACCTGTTTTTTATTAACAATAATTATTCCACGTAAACAATTTATTTTTAATGAATATTAGCGACAAAAAAATGAACTTGTTTTGTATTGAAACTGAATCGCATTCCCTTTTGAGAATGATACATAAGAAACCAGGAACTTAGTTTTTTTGATCCACACCTGAAAATATAATAGTTGACAATCACAGTAAATGCTAATTACAAATAACCAGTTGAACAGTCGTGCGTTCGTATTAACAATTAAATAAGTGGGAGTCAATTGTGTATCGATGATGCAATAAAATTTAGTCAGATATTCTTGATTAAGCTTTCACTATAGGAATTTGTAACGATTTGGGACAAAATTGGTACACCTATTCTTTTATTTAGTGATATATGATAATTGGCACATTTATTGGCTTTTTCGAACAGCTTAAACAATTCACTGAGGGTATAAAATGAACGAATTTGAAAAGATCCATGAATGTGGATTTCTAATTGAAAAAGTCAATCTTACCAAGGCAACCATAATCGAAGCACTTGAATTTAAGAATATCCTTGATGAAGATATCCAGGATGGCAACCATAATATTATCATAGACTTGAGCAAGTGTGAATTTATAGATTCAACTTTTATCGGTGTACTTGTAGTAACCTGGAAAAAACTTAAAACGGAAGGTGGAAAACTTAAATTAGTAAAACCCGGTTACTTTGCTCAAAC
>DATDOL010000171.1:0-27223 GCA_035293265.1 Ignavibacteriaceae bacterium
GCAAATCCGGGATTTCGGTAAAGTGAAATTATTTAAATCGCTTAATCCGAGATACAAAGATGGCGAGCAGATGCGTGATTTTATTTACATCAAAGATGCGGTTGATATGACATTGTACTTTCTTGAACACAAACACCTGGCTGGCATTTATAATGTCGGGGCAGGAAAAGCAAGAACCTGGAATGAGCTTGTAACCGCATTATTTAAAGCAATGGGCAAGCCAGTGAATATTGAATATATAGATCTTCCCGGCCACCTTGAAGATAAGTACCAGTATTTTACTGAAGCCAACCTGAAAAAATTAAAGGCTGCTGGATATAATACTGTTATTTCATCTCTTGAAGATGGCGTTTCCGATTATGTTAAAAATTATCTGTTGGGAAAATTATACCTGGGAATGTAAAAATTAATTGTAAGGAACATCTTCGTCATCATCAAGTAAGTCTTCTTCGGGGTCAGCCATCGGATAGTCTTCATCTGCTAAATCATCTTCTTCCGGTTCTTTTTCGAATGGATTGTCTTCTTCCTCTTCTTCTTCTTCGTTGTTGTAAAAATCATCTTCTTCGTCATCAAGCTCATCATCATCGTCATCATATTTTTTTGCTGTGTTTAATAATTGTATGTCATATCCGTTGTGATCTCTCTTCTCTTGTTCTTGTTCGTTCATAGAATTGAAGAGGAATATTTCATTGATTGAATTTTCTTTTTTCAATTCTTCTTTTTGCATTAACCCTTTCTCCATAAATAATATGTTTTGTGTTTTAAATACAGTAAAAGATAATTATTAATTGCTGCTCTGGAAATATTTATAATAAAAAAATTATTGACAAATGAATTTTAATTTAATTTTTCACAGAAATTATTATTCAAATACCTGATAAAACATAATGTGCATTTGTTATATTGTCAATACATTTTATCAACATACTTAAAAATTATACTATGAAATTAGCCACTCTCTGTTATGTAATTGACAAACAAAATAAATCCACTTTGATGATTCATCGTATTAAAAAACAAAACGATTATCATCGCGGAAAATGGAACGGGTTGGGCGGAAAGTTCAATCCGGGTGAAAGCCCTGAAGAATGTGCAGTGAGAGAAATAAAAGAAGAAAGCGGGTTAACCGTTGAAAATATTAAACTGAAGGGCTTTATTACTTTCCCCCTGTTTGATGGAAAAGAAGACTGGTATGTTTTTCTTTTCACCGCATATGATTTTACCGGAAACCTTATTGATTCGCCAGAAGGAAAACTTGACTGGGTTCCAAATGACAAGCTTACAGAAATTAATTTATGGGATGGAGACAAAATTTTTATCCCCTGGCTGTTTGAAGAAAAGTTCTTCAGCGCAAAGTTTAATTACGAAAGTGGAAGGTTTGTTGATTATACTGTAATTTTTTACTAAACATTAAAAGTTGTATTATTTTATGTATTGTTGTGGTAAATAATAAGTTACCTGCAACCATAGGGGTGACCGTGCAAACCATAGACAGACAGACAAAACGAATGAAAATAACTAAATTATATAAAGAATTTTTTGAAAGGGAAAAAGCGGATGGACTTGTATTAATTGTCTGTACCATTTTATCATTAAAATTTGCAAATTCACCTTTTGGAGCAAATTATCACGACTTTTTTCAAACTCAATTTTCTGGACATAGTTTTCAGCATTGGATAATAACACACTAGATTTATGATTATGGATAAAAGTATAATTAATGTAGCTATTGGTTTTGTTACAGGTAGAATACAATTTCAAAATGTATTAAAAACTTATATTAACAATTGGCTGGAACACGGATTAATTGAAAATGAAAATGTTCGTATTCATATTTTAGTGGCTTACGATTTAAGATACAGAAATACTAATAAGGAAGACTTTAAAAATGTACCCATTGAGTTAAAAGACTTGGTTGATTCTATACATTTTTATGGAGAAGAGGAAGTGAACAAGGAAATGTTGGAACTTGCTGAAATAGATAACACCATAAATTATGATGATTGTACATTACTGTTTGGAGATGGATATGCAAAAAAAAGAAACATTGTAACTTATTTTGCAATTAAATTAAAAATGGACAAACTATTGTTTATTGACGATGATGAGTATCCGTTAGCTACTTATAAAAATAAACAGGAACAATTACTTTGGATGGGACAAAGTATTTTGAGTACACATTTGAAGTATAACGATAATGCTGACATTACACAAGGTTTGCATTGTGGTTACATATCGCCAATTCCTTACCTTGAGTTTAATGAAACGCTCACTGAAAATGACTTTAAATTATTTATAGAAACTTTGAGCAACGATATTATTTCTTGGGATAAAATGAAAAAAATTATTGTTAAACAAAAAGGCATTACTTATGCAGATGAACGTATATTGTCAAATTCTATATCGTATGAAGTTGAAGTAGAAAAAGGAATGAAGTTTATTTCAGGAGCAAATCTCTGTCTGAATTTAAAAGATTACAAAAAAATACCACCATTTTATAATCCACCTGGCGCAAGAGGCGAAGATACTTTTATGAGTACTGCTCTGAAAGATTTAAAAGTTGTAAAAGTGCCTTGTTATACATTTCACGATGGTTTTTCAATGTATAACCACCTGTTGAGTGGCGTTTTACCAATTGAATTAAAAGCAATCGAAAATACGAGTGATGAAATTTTAACCCGTTTTGTAAATGCAACAATAGGTTGGGTACGATATAAACCATTACTAGTATTTATTACTGACAGAGAAAATTATGAAAGTATAATGGACATTATGGATAAAAATTTAAGATATTCAATACCAAGGCTATGTACTTACTTTAATACGCTTGAATTTAAACGAATATTATTTGAATTTGAGAGATTTAAAAACGAAGTGCCTACCCACTTTAAAGAATTTGAAAAAACTAAAGTTACTTGGTTTAGATTGCTAAAAAACGCAGTTTAACTTAATTAAAAACAAGAATAAGGGCAGCAGGTAACAAGGGGTTTAAGAAGTGGCGGGGTACGTGAAAATTTGACAGTTCGTTATTTTTAAATTAACTTTGTGCTTTCTTATAAGGGCGTGCATTTTAAACCCGCCACTTCTTAAACCCCTGTACGTTAACCCAACACCACACACCTCACCTTTTCCCATCTTTTCATTAAATTAGTTCACCACATATACATATTGTTAAAATGACATTTGCAGGCAAAGCAATTAAATATTTTTCTAATCTCAAAACACCCAAATTATTTCATAAAGAAGTTGGTATAATCAATCCTTATGAAGCTGCTGAAGTAAAAGATGTCGTTAAAAAATTCTACAAGAAATATTTTAATGATAACAATAAACGGGTATTCGTATTCGGTATTAATCCCGGAAGATTTGGCGGCGGCTTAACCGGAATTTCTTTCACCGATCCTATCGCATTGAGAGAAGAGTGCGGTATTGAAACTGATTTTGGAACCAAGAAAGAATTGTCCAGCAAATTTATTTACCGGATGATTCAAGAGTTTGGCGGTGTAAAAAGATTTTATTCAAATGTGTTTTTGTCGGCGTTGTTACCGTTCGCATTAATAAAAAATGGAAAGAATTATAATTATTATGATTCCAGCGAGCTGGCGGATGATCTAAAAGATGAAATTATAAAATCAATCAAAGCACAGATTGCGTTTGGCGCAATTAGAGATTCTGTAATAATTCTCGGGAAGAAAAATGCTGACTATTTTTCTGCTTTGAATAATGATCATGCTTTCTTCAATAAGATAGTAGTTCTTGAGCATCCAAGATATATTATGCAATACCAGCTCAGGAAAATTGATTATTACATTTCGAAATATTTAAAGGCGTTGGGCAATTAGCAGATAATCGTTCGACTTCAACCAGGTCACCCGCCGGTTCTTCACAAGTAAATAACTTAGTGTGTCTTTCACTATGAATTAAATCCGCTTCAGAAAACTCCTGATTGCTTCCGTAACGATCTTTGGTTTTTCAATTGGCGTCATGTGCCCGGCACCTTCAGCAAGGACAAACTCAGAACTTTTGATTTTATCTGCTATCGCCATCATTACATCAGGAGGAGAAATCTTATCTTCGCTTCCACAAACTATAAGACAAGGAATTGAAATTTTATTAAGCGTGCTTGATGTATCTGTTCTGGCAGCCATAGCAAGCAAGCAGCCTTTAACTCCAATTGGATTGTTTTTTTTGGATCTGTTCAGTATCGTTTCAAATTCTTTTCTCTTTTCGGAAATAAATTCCTCATAAAAACAATTTGCAACAAACTCATTTATGAATCCTTCAAATTGCCCCTCATTAATCCGCTGGATTGCTTTTGCTCTTTTAAGTTTTGTCTCGTCGCTGTCTGAAACCGATTTGGTGTCACATAAAATAAGTGCGCGGAACTTTTCCTGCATCCTTTCAATTGCACGAAGGGATATATATCCGCCCATGGATAATCCGCATAACGCGGGTTTCTTCAGTTTGCAATGATCAATAATGCTGTTTAGGTCGTCAACAAAGGTTTCTATTGTATATTGTCCATCGCCGGCTGCAGATTTTCCAAGCCCTCTTATGTCATAAGTTATACAATAATAATTTTTATATAGGGCGGCTGTTTGTGCGTCCCACATAGTGTGGTCGAATGGAAACCCGTGAACAAAAATCACCGGTAAGTTTTTTTCTTCCCCCTTGGTATATATAGCAAGATTGTTTATGAAACTATTCAATTGTGTAATCCTATACTTGTTAATAATAATTTTCTTACGTGATCGGTTATATGTTTTTTGCTAAATATTATTCTGGTCTGTCATTTGATATAAAATAAAAATAGCAACAAAGTATGTTATATTAAAATTCGATTCGGGATAGTCTTTCTAATTCATTTCTATAATTATTATAAGTTAATATTTATCTTTACAAACAAAAATTTGAACGGGCTTAAATGAAAATAGCATTTGTTTCAACTGAGTGTGTCCCCTATGCTAAAACAGGCGGTCTTGCGGATGTTGCCGGCTCTTTGCCTGTAGAACTGCAAAACCTTGGCTGCGAAGTGAAAGTATTTATTCCTAAATACTTTTTAATTGATGAGATGAAGCACGAGCTTCGCTACAGCTGGGATATTGGTGAAATGCCGATCAGGATTAATGGACAGATACGTTCGGTACACGTACATCAAAGCAAGCTGCCCGGCTCTAATGTTGAAATCGACTTTATTGATTGCCCGTATTATTTTCATCGCAACAGAATTTATACTGACGACCCTGATGAAGATGAAAGATTTATTTTGTTTTCGAAGGGAGTAATAGAAACACTTCAACGAATACAATGGGCGCCGGATGTTATACATTGCAACGATTGGCAGAGTGGATTAATCCCTCTTTTTATAAAAGATAATTATAACTGGGATAAATTATTCGATAAAACCGCGACGGTATTTACTATTCACAACATCGGGTACCAGGGCAGGTTTTCTAAATCTGCATTGCTCAGTGCGGAGATTAGGGGTGATTTGTTTTATCCGGGCGGACCGGTTGAGTTTGAGGGCGGAATTTCTTTTATGAAGACGGGCATTGTTTTTTCTGATATTCTGAACACGGTCAGCAACACTTATGCGCACGAAATTTTGACTCCAGAGCTTGGCGCAGGGCTGCACATTGCGCTTCAGCAACGAAAAGATGATTTGTATGGAATATTAAACGGTGTTGACCACCGGATTTGGAATCCGGAAACAGATAAACATCTTCCTTTTAAATATTCGCAAGGCGATATGTCGGGGAAAATCAAAAATAAAAATTTTTTACTTGAACGATTTGGGATGTCATTCGATGAAAAGATTCCGTTGATAGGAATAGTTTCAAGAATGGTGCTTCAAAAGGGCTTTGATATTTTTGCTGATGCTCTTGGTGATTTAATGAGGCTTTCTGCGCAGTGGATTATCCTCGGAAATGGAGAAGATAAGTATGAGCATATGTTCAGAATGATCTCGCAGAAACTTCCGCACAAAACAGGTGTATATCTGGGTTATAATAATGAGCTCTCTCATCTGATTGAGGCTGGTGCTGATATGTTTCTGATGCCGTCTCGTTATGAACCCTGCGGACTTAATCAAATTTACAGTTTGAAATATGGCACCGTTCCAATCGTAAGAAAAACTGGCGGGCTTGCAGATACGGTCCATGACTGGGACGAACTTCATCATTATGGATTGGATACCGGTACGGGTTTTTCTTTTAATGATTACAGCGGTTATGCGTTATATAAAGGTGTTGAAAGGGCAGTTAATTGTTTTCATGTAAAAGATGTCTGGAAAAAGATCCAGAAGAACGGAATGAGAAGGGATTATTCCTGGAAGAATTCTGCTGAAAAATATATGGAGCTTTATAAGATGGCGAAGGAAAAAAGACGTTAAAAACTCATTGCATGTCCAATTGAGAAATAGAAAAGAATGTCGCTCCAGGTAATGGTGCTGCCGCCATCTGCCTGCCTAAGTAAAAAACTTCTTCCCAAAGAAAAGTCTGCAGGTCCGATCGGTGTATCAAACGAGAGTGATCCGCCGATTCCATGTTTCAAATCTTTATACCTTATTTGTTCCTGAACTGCCCAGGTCGAACCAAGATCATAACGAAACGAAATAAATGTGTCAAAAAATATTTGCAGAGGAAGTTTGTATTGATACATTAATGAAACAAGCAATAACTGTCTTCCTCTGAATTCATTTTCATGCATCCCGAAAAACGAATATTGTCCGCCGAGCGTAAATTGTTCGGATAGCGGAAGGGTTTGATCTGCAAAACCAATTTGAATTCTGGGTACAATAACATGCCTTTTCAAATATTTAAATAGATATTTGAAGTCCGCTCCTATTATAATATAGCCTTCATCGCCGCCAAGAAAACTTTGAGCTGTTTCATAAAATCCATTCAGGTATAATCCTTCATCGGGATATGGATACTTATTTTGATTATCTAAAATTGCACCAACTCGCAGACTTACAATTTTGGTTTTATAAGGATCTGCCACATTTCCCACTTTATTTTTAACCTCATCGAGCTGGTATTTGCCCGTAAAGATCAGTTTGCCGGATTTTTGAATTTGGGTACCCATTGACAATGATGTTCCATAAAAAATCTGCCTGTATTCCCCGGCTTTTTCACTTGTAAACGTTTTCTCCGATTCAGAGATCGTTCTTTCAAATACGTTTACATTGTTGAATTTATAATATGCGTTTATCTTATATGTAAGATAAGTATCGAAAATTCTGTGTGCGATGTGTTCAATTATATAGGCCCGATTCCTTGTCCCGCCGAAAAGAATAATTCCCATCTCGTTACCCGTTCTAAATAAATTAATATCTCTTACATCAAGTCCGAATTGGGCATTGTAAACGTTGTCTGCCAGAAAGCCAACACTTAGTACCTGTGAAATTCTTTCTTCAACGTCAAGCTGAACAATATTTTTACCTCCGGATTTTATAACCTGCAAGTTCACATCGTTAAACAAACCCGAACTTCGTAGATTGTCTAATCCCTTCTTAACATCTGCATATAAAAACTGGTTTCCTTCCTTTACATTAAATTCTCTCGAAACAATGGTGCTGCTCGTGCTGCTGTTAATAATTACATCCGAAACCCGGCTTGTTTTAAAGGAAAGAATAAGCTTGCCTGTTCCTTTGTTAAAATCACAGCCCGAATATTCTGAAAGCAATTGTCCTTCTTTCCGGTAATTGCCCAGTAGCTGGATTATTTTTTTTACTATGGTTTCGCTATTAAATGTTTTTCCAATAAGCTCATTCAAAAGCTGCAAGTATAAAGAGTCATTAGTGCTGCCAATTCCAATTAGCTCAACTGATTTGATAATTGGTTTGAGTTCATAAATAAATCGTACAAATGATCCCGCCTGATCGGTTGTCGCTTCAGCAAAAATGTTTTCGAAATCCCCGGTCTCATAAAGCGCATAAATATCCCTTAAGATCTCCGCGCTGGATACTGAATCTTTCTGGGCGTACTTGTTTAAATATGGAATTTCTATTCCTCTAGCGTTATCATCATAAATTACATTCTTCAGAAAAAAAACATTTTCATTTAATTTTTCTTCAACCGAAGAACTAATGAATGTTTTTATGTCATCTAGTTTTTCTATGGCTGATTCGTAGCCCATTAAAATTAATGAATCAACATTAGTAAAATCATTTGGAGATCTTCCTTCCAAATCCGGTTCAATAATTATATCTGCTGACTTTAGTTGTTTCAGATTTAATTGTTTCATTGGTATGCTGACTGTTTGATCAGCAATTAACCATGGCATTTCAAGATCCTTATCCTTATGTAAATCGCTTGTGGTGTTAACGGCAATAACTATTTCTGCTCCCGACTCGCGCGTTGCATCAACGGGTATGTTTGCTACCAACCCCCCATCAACCAAAGTAAGGCTGTCCCACTCTACCGGGGACAAAAAGAATGATACGCTTGAACTTGCTCTCATAGCTCTACCAAGCGGACCATGATCAAGTATCACCGGTTCGCCGGTAATCAGGTTAGAACAAACGGCTCTGTATTTTATCAGAAGTTCGTCAAAACTATTTTCAACTCTGATTGGCGCAGCAAAAGTAATAAGCGTAAGATAATTTGATAGCTTGATTCCCTGGTTGAACGAAGTCGGAATAATAGGTTTCAGACCATCAATCCTTAGACTAAAAATAGATCTGTCTTCCGTTGCTTTTTGATCAATAAATAATTCCCTTCTGCTGATCTCCTCTGTGAATGAAAGCAAATCGTTCCAGTCAGTATTCTTGGATATAGAATCCAAATCTTCAATACTGTAGCCCGCTGCATAGAATCCCCCGATGATGCTTCCCATGCTCGTTCCTACAATAACATCGACAGGAATGTTGTGTTCTTCAAAAGCTTTTAAAACGCCGATTTGGGAAATCCCTCGTGCGCCCCCGCCACTAAGAGCAAGCCCTATGGTTGGTTTAATTTTTAATACTTGTGTTTCGAATCCAAATGGAAGCTGTTTTGTTTCCGTCTCTAATGAAAAAACATGTTTTGTCTGGGCAAAGGGAAGTGTGCTAAATAAAAGAAATGTTGTAATTAATATATTAATATTCTTCAGCATCTGCCTCGGTGCTGCCGTAAGAAAAATTAGTGCTGTTCTTCACGGCAAAACGCACATTATCGTTTCTTCTTCTGTTGTGATTTTGATTGCTGCTCCGCAGCTTCCATTAGTCTTGCCATAAAACCTTTTCTTTTCCCAGGATCTTTCACCGGCTCCAATACCATATCATCATGCTTATGATTGATATAATATTGCTGTGCAATTGTAAAAACATTGAACATAAAATAATACAGGTTAAGGCCGGAGGGAAAGGTCATAAAAAGTATAGTTAGCATTACCGGCATAATATAAACCAACGCTTGCTGCTTTGGATCTTTCATCGACATTTTTTGCTGAATGAAGGTTGTGATACCCATTAACAATGCCAGTCCGCTTATTTGTTGGACACCAAAAAGCGGTAATTTAAACCCGAGATCATAAATCACGTCGGGGGTGGAAAGATCCTTAATCCAAAAAATGAATGGCTGTTGTCTCAGCTCTATAGCGGATTGAAAGAGACCCCAGAGAGCAACAAAAATAGGCATCTGTAATAGCAGCGGTAAGCAGCCGCCTGCAGGATTAATTCCGTATGTCTGGTAAAGTTTCATCGTTTCTTTTTGCAGCTTCTGCGGATCATCTTTGATTTTTTCCTTCAGCTCTGCAATTTTCGGCTGTAACAACTGCATTTTTTTCATTGATAATGAACTGGTTTTCGTAAGCGGGTATAACACTATCTTTATTATCAGTGAAAAGACTATGATAACAAAACCAAAATTCGGAATAAAGATGTGAATAAAATTGAACAGTGGCAGAAGAACATATTCTGCTATTGGTCTTACTATAAACTCCAGCCCGAAGAAACTGCCAAAGTCAACAATAGCATGAAGGTTGTGACCAAGATTTTTAAGCTTGTCATAATCGATGGGTCCTATATATATGCTGAAAGATTGCTTTTCATAATCGGTGTCGCGAAAAGGAACTTTTAGTCTCGAACTATATACTTCAACTATGCCGCTCATAGGTTTCTGTTTTCTGTATCCCTCAACATATGCCCCCTCAACATCTGCCGGTGAATGTGGTATTACAACAGCAACAAAGTATTTGTTTCTTACTGCAAGCCAGTCAACTTTTCCATTAAAATCTGATTGACCTTTTTGTTCGAACGACGATGCATCCAGAATTACTCTTTCATCACCATAATAAACCGAGGCATTGCTGTAATCAGCCTCGTTAACAGAATTTTCTTCGACAAACCTAATACCAGAATCCCAAACCATATCATAAGCATTATTGCTTACCAGGTGATTCATACCAAGGAATTCAATTTCGCTTAATACGTTGTATTTATCTGCATAAAACTGATATTTCTTATTTAAATAACCATGTGATTTTGTTTTTAAAGTAAATGAAATCTGGAGAGAGTCTTGCCCGGCAATTTTATACCTGTTTAAATCGGCAGATGCCTCAAATTCAAATTCTTTGGTATTAATTGCTTTTCCGTCGGTTGAAACAAAAGAAATGTCATAGGCATTACCAATACTATGATTTATTAATTGTACAGAATTTTTATAATAATTATCATCTCCATTACTATCTAACGAATACCAGTTTCTGAACTTCTTTAAAAATACCTTGTGGATATTTCCACCTAAAGTGGAAAGTTCATAAATCGCTTGTTCCGTTTCAATAGTAATTATTCTTCCGGTTGTGGAACTTGATTCAAAATAAATTCCATGGTCGGCCTGGCTTTTTTCGATTTGTTCAGTTACTGGTTGCTTTTCTATGGTTTCAGATTCGGGCGACTGCAGTATACTGGTTGAATCATCTGATGTTGTTATTTTATCGTTATCAACGCCCCGACTAACTTCGGGCGCAGGTGAGTTTATATATAACCAGATAATTAATATTGCGCCAATTAGAATCAGTGCTAAGGTTGTATTCCTATCCATTTTTTGCTTTCAAATCCGGAGTGTTTTTATCTTCAATCCGCATCAACGGTCTCTGCCTTGTTTGTTTTTACTTTCATAAATATTATTTACGGTCTCCGGCTAAAACTGATTTTTAATTTTGTTTAAAATGTCCGCTATGCCTGGGAGTGTGTCATTTAATCTTATAATTTTAAATTCCCTCTGGTTTATAAGATTAGGAGAAAAGATTATTTTAATAAAAAGGTTGTTTTTTATTAGGTTGTCAGTAAGAATATTTTTCTTTAAGCGGCAAGCCTCTCTTAATAATCTTTTAATTCTGTTTCTCCATACAGATGTGCCAGACTTTTTATGAACTGTAGCTGCAAACATTAGACTAGGACTGCTACTTTTTTCCTTTACTAAAAAGACAGCTTTCCATTTGCTGTCGGAAGAATAAATAGTTTTACCGTAGGTATATAATTCGTCAAAGTCTTTTTTGCTTTTTATATTAATTCGAGAGGGTGTATTCTTACTCACCAATAATTCTATTATTCGTCACTAACTGTTAATTTTTTCCTGCCCTTTGCTCTTCTTCTTGCAAGAACCTTTCTGCCATTCTTGGATTTCATTCTTTCTCTGAAACCATGTTTGTTTTTTCTTTTCCGTTTACTCGGTTGATATGTTCGTTTCATTTTTTCTCCATTTTCCTTTAAAAAGAAACCAAAAATAACAGCATTTAGTTACTATTGCAAGGTTTTTAATATATCATCGTTTTCCTTTCCAAATATAACCATATAATGTTGATCGTATTGATGTTTTTAAACATAATACAGAACATTCCTTGCTACTGAGTAAGTAATATTTAATACGATCATGAAAACAAAACGATTTAAGAATAAAATTAATTCTTATTGACTAATGCATCATAAAAAAATATTAAAATTAATTTGCACGGATGAATTATACTTCCTATTTTCTTTATACGAGAGCGCATTTATTTTGTGTGGATAAGTTGTTGAAAATGTCCTTTTGTGAAAACGTTTCACACTGCAACTGTTTCGAAACTTTCAATCTTGTCATTAAAAAATGTTTACAATAATTAAATAAAACCCCGCAAATTCTTTTATTTGGGGCAGTTATTGTCGTCTTTTTTATGTTAATAACTTGTTAACATGAAATTAATCTTCTGATTTTTTATCGTTACTAAGTTTAAAAATATTACTCTGGTTCATCTTTTTAACTGTGGATAAGTTAAATGTATACCCCTGAATTAGTTAGCTCAAAAATTTCTCCTTCCGATGCTAATTCCGTTTGGAAAAATTGCTTAAAAAAAATAAAAAGCGATGTGTCGTTAATGACATACAACACATGGTTTTTGCCTATTAAGCCGGTTGCAATTGAAGATTCTACTTTGCGAATACAATTACCGAGTCGTTTTTTTTGGGAATGGATTGATGAACATTTTAACTCATTAATTAATAAAACAATTCATGATGTTATAGGTCCGGGGGCAAAATTATCTTACGTTATAGCACAAGATGCTGACCTTCTTGAAGGCACAGCTGTTGAAAGCTCCGATAAAATTCAAGCTTCACAAATTAATGAGAAGCCGAAGGTAAAACACAATTTTGATTCACACTTAAATCCACGATACACCTTTAATAATTTTGTTATGGGCGAGGGTAACCAGCTTGCAAGAGCTGCTGCCGGTGCTATCAGCAATAACCCGGGGGGAACTTCATTTAATCCTTTTTTTATTTATGGCGGGGTTGGTTTAGGCAAGACTCATCTAATCCAAGCTATTGGGAATGAAATATTATTAAACTTCCCAGATAAAAAAATTGATTATTTATCTTCAGACATGTTCACTGTTGAATTTGTGGAAGCAATTCAGACAAACCGCGTGAATTATTTTTCCAGTTTTTACAGAAGTATGGATGTTCTTATAATTGATGATATTCAGTTTTTAATTGGTAAGGAAAAAACACAAGATCTTTTTTTTCATATATTTAATACCCTTCATCAATCCCGTAAACAAATCATACTTTCAAGTGATAAGCCCCCAAAAAATCTTAAAGGTATGGATGAAAGACTTATATCACGATTTCAATGGGGTTTAACTGCAGATATTCAGCCCCCGGAATTGGAAACCAGGATTGCTATTCTGAAAAAGAAAGTGGAAATATACGGTATGCGGATTTCGAACGAGATACTGGATTATATCGCAGCTAATATTACTTCCAATATCAGGGAGCTAGAAGGCTGCCTGATAAAATTATTGGCAAACGCATCTCTTAACTCAAAAGAAATTACATTTGAACTTGCTAAAAAAACTGTTAAAGAAATTGCTACAGATAAAAAAACTTATAACATAACTATCGAACTAATTACAAAAAATGTTTGCGATTACTTAGGTGTGGCTGAGAATAAGATTCGTGATAAAACACGAAAAAAAGAAATTGTACTTGCGCGACAGATTGCAATGTATCTTTCAAAAGAACTTACAAAATCATCACTTAAAACTATTGGTCTTCATTTTGGCGGCAGAGACCACTCAACTGTGATCCACGCTTGCAGCTCTATCGAGCAAGGAAAGCTGCAGGATAAATCTATAAGAGAATTGATTAACAACTTAACAAACAAGATTGAACTTTCAACAATATAAATCCAACCTTACTCATTAAATAATTATTTACATCATACATGAATTTTGCTCTGGTCGTTGTGATTGCTTTGTTAGTAATTAAAGTACGAATTGTTAACATCTTCGTTGTTTTCAACACTCATAAGAATTCCTCCTTTTAGTATACTTATTGTTAACAAGTTCTATTGACATCTTATTTATACAATTATAATGATATCAAACACTTGCGGTGATATTAACTTATTAGCAAAGTAATTATTACAATTATCATGTAATTTTTTAAAGAATATATTATTAATGGTGTGTAGATAAGCCAATAACATAATCTTTTAAAAGTTTAATCAAATTATTGACTTTCTACCATATTTGGTCTAAATTTTGCTTGGGTCAAGGATTAAACATTTAATTTTAACAACTTAGAGTAAGTAGTATGAAAAAAACAATTATATTGTTAGTTATTATCAGCCTATCAGTGATCACTTTAGTAAGTTGTTCAAATACCGTTGGTAATAAGTTAACTTTACGTAATTTAGCTTCAAATGCTATTTATGTCAACTTTAGAGCTGAGTTAATAACTGTAGCATCTGGCGAGGAAGTTAATGTTGTTGATGTAGATCAAGGTAGTTACGCTTATGAAACAACATTTGAAATACCAGCAGGTGTAGAAAGTGTGGAAGCAGAAGGAGATGTTGCTGGAGAAATTGTACTAAAGGCAGGAACCAAAGTTCTTATTGTGTACGATAGTGTAACATTGAATAATATATATATGTTGTCTGCTACCATGACTACTTCGGATGATTTGTTAGATGAAGATATAAATCCAATAGATCCTTAAGACTAAAGATGTCTTATAAAGTTTTATTTAGCAATAACGTCTGCTAGTGATTCCTATGGTAAGGGCAAAAAAATAGGATAAAATATTCTGTTTTATACTGTCCAAATCATTGAGTTTGGACACTCTTTTTCGTATTTTGCTGTGATTTATTTGGAGAGAATTTTATGGATTTCAAAGTAAACAGCAAGCTACTGGAAAAGATCCTATCGAAGGTTATCCCCGCAGTTCCAGCCCGCACTCCAATGCCAATATTGGAGGACTTCCTGTTCGATATAAAAGACGGATCTTTAACAGTATCTGCAACAGATTTAGAGATTGCATTGCGATCTTCAATTAATGTTGCTTCTGATGAAAACATTAATTTTGTTATACCGGCACGACTTTTATACGATATTATCAGATCACTTAGCGAAACCCAGATCCAATTTAAAACAGAACCCAACTCCAGGTTAAGACTAACTACGGAAAACGGTAAATATAATATCGGCTACTCACCATCGGAAGACTTTCCGGAGATACCGCAGGTCTCCAGGAATAAGGAAGTTATAATTAATGGAAAGGATTTAAAAAAAGCAATTGATCAGACATCCTTTGCCATGAGCAAGGAAGACATGCGGCCCGCTATGACCGGAACCCTTTTTGAATTTACTGCTGATGGACTAAAGTTTGTAACAACCGATGGACATCGTCTCGTGAAGTTCATAAATAAAAATATCAAAACCAGTTCAGAAGAACAATATATCATTCCTGAAAGAGCCATTTCAGTTCTCACCAAACAGCTGGGTGAGGCAGATGTAAAAATGTATATTAGCAAATCAAATATTTCGTTTAATATTGGCGATCTGGAATTTATAACAAGATTGATCGGCGAGAAATATCCTGCATACAGTAGCGTTATACCGCTTGAAAACGAAAACCTTCTTAAGATTGATAGATCAGCAATTAGCTCGACAATTAAACGGATGATGCTTTTCTCTTCTTCAAGTACAAAGCAAGTAAAATTTTCGATCAGCAATAATAAACTTGAAGTTTCCGCCGAAGATGTTGATCACGGCTCTGATGCTGTTGAAAAAATTCCCTGTGAATATAAGGGTGATCCTATGGATATAGGTTTTAATACTCAGTATGTGAATGACATACTTACGCATGTTGATGATGTTAATGTAATATTCAAACTTCATTCACCAACCAAGGCGTGTATTATTGAACCCGGAACCATTCGGGAGAATGAAGATCTAATGCTTCTTCTTATGCCGGTCCGGCTTAATACTTAAGATGATTCTTTCCTCTATTAGCTTGAATAATATCAGAATTCACCAGAGCCTTAATAATAATTTTACCAAACGGTTAAATTATATTGTCGGAGGAAACGGTCTTGGCAAGACAACTATTCTCGAATCAATTTATTATTTATGTACAACGAAAAGTTGTTCCTCGGCTTCTGATTACGAGGTCGTCAGTTTTGGAAAAAATGATTTTATGATTGAAGGAACATTTACTGATTTGACTGCAAACAGGGTTAGTCTGTCTTATTCAAAAACCGAAAACAAAAAACGATACCTGCTTAACGACAAACAGATAAACAGGCACTCTTCAGTAATCGGTAAATTTCCCGTTGTATTGCTGATGCCATCTGATCATGCAATTACGCAAGGCTCACCGGCAGAAAGAAGAAAATTTGTCGATTCGGTAATTTCCCAGGCAAACAGAAATTACCTGGAAACCCTTATTGAATTTAACAGAACACTAAAGCAAAGATCCTCGCTGCTTACAAGAAAAAAGGAAACCAAAACAAATGTTTCTGATGAAGAGCTTGATGTATGGACAGCCAAGTTAGTTGAGAAAGGAAACGACTTGATTAATTATAGAATCAAATTCATTCAAAAATTTAATGAGTATGTGATCGAATCCTATGAAAAAATCATGGGAACCGACGAAGTGCCGAAAACAAATTATTATTTTCTGGAAGGATACTCCGGCGACGATATTGTTAATCGTTATTGGTCACTAATAAAAGAAAGAAGAGAAGAAGAGCTAAGACGGGCTGCAAACCTGGTGGGCCCGCACAGAGACGATTTTACGTTTGAAATAAACGGACTGAACCTTAAGGCATTCGGATCTCAGGGACAACATAAAACATTTCAAGCCGTTCTCAGGTTCGCAGAGTTTTTTTATCTAAAGGATATCACAGGAACAAGTCCGATATTTTTATTGGATGATGTGTTCGGCGAACTTGACGCCAGCAGGGCATACAAAATCAGCGAATATCTGAGTGATGTTGGACAGGCGTTTGTTACGTTAACAGATTTTGGAAATTTTTCTTTTCTGAAAACAGGAAACAAGGATAATATTATTAGATTGGAAAAGAAGGCAGCGGTAAATGTCTGAAGGATTTAAAAGCCTGGGCGAATTATTTAAAAGCAACCCGGCGTTCAGCAGGCTGAGAGAGATAGTTAAATCTAATGATATCGTTGAAGACTTTGATAAAGTATTTCCTGACCTAACGAAAGTTGTTACTGCGGTAAAGGTTGAGAAGAAAATTTTAAAGCTTAAAGTTGAGAACCCGGCATGGAGAAGCGAATTAAAATTCAGAGAAACAGAAATTGTTGAAAAGATAAATAAATATTTCAAAGAAGAAAGAGTTAATCACATAAGGTTCATAAGTTAAAATATGGCAAAATCAGAATATAGTGCGAAAAATATAAACGTATTAAAGGGTCTTGAAGCGGTCAGGAAAAGACCGGCAATGTACATCGGCGATGTGAGCTCAAGAGGATTACATCACTTAGTAAATGAAGTCGTGGACAACAGTATCGATGAGGCACTGGCCGGGTATTGCGACCAGATTTCAGTTACAATTAATAAAGATGAAACGATTACAGTTGTAGATAACGGCAGAGGAATACCCGTTGACATTCATCCAGTTGAAAAACGCTCAGCACTTGAGGTTGTTATGACCGTGCTTCATGCCGGAGGCAAGTTTGACAAATCATCTTATAAAGTTTCAGGAGGATTGCACGGTGTAGGGGTTTCCGTGGTAAATGCACTCTCTGAATGGTTAAAAGCCGATGTAAAAAGAGATGGGAAAATTTATTTTCAGGAATACAGGAGAGGAGTACCGGTAAAGCCTGTTAAAGAAATCGGCAAGTCAAAGAAGGGGGAAACCGGAACAACAATTACATTTTTACCCGACAGTGAAATTTTTAAAGTGATGCAATTCAGGTTTGACACGCTCGCAGAAAGAATGCGTGAACTTGCATATCTAAATAAAAATATAACAATAAAAATAAGAGATGAAAGAAACGGCGGGGAAGAAGAAATCTTTCACTTTAAGGGCGGACTGATTGAATTTGTCAAATATCTGGACTCAGCCAGAGAACCGCTTCACAAAACCGTTTATATTGAAGGAGAAAAGGACAATACCCCGATCGAGATTGCTTTCCAATACACAGATAACTATACAGAAAATATATTTTCATACGTGAACAATATTAATACTCATGAGGGCGGAACACATCTTGTTGGATTTAAAACTGCGCTCACAAGGACACTGAATAATTATGCATATAAAAACAATCTTGTAAAGGAAGGAAAAATCATACTCACAGGGGATGATTTCCGGGAAGGCTTGACAGCCGTGATTTCAATTAAGGTTGCCGAGCCTCAATTTGAGGGACAGACCAAAACAAAGCTTGGCAACAGCGAAACAAAATCTGCAGTTGAAATGCTTGTTGGAGAAAAGCTTGCTGAATATCTTGAAGAGAACCCGCCCGTTGGCAAAAAAATAATCGAAAAATGTATGCGTGCAGCTGAAGCAAGAGAAGCAGCAAGAAATGCTCGCGATCTTTCGAGAAGAAAGAACGCGCTTGATAATATGAACCTTCCCGGTAAGCTTGCAGATTGTTCAATCACGGATCCGGAACACTGCGAGATTTATATTGTAGAAGGTGATTCTGCAGGCGGTTCTGCAAAACAGGGCAGGGACAGGAAGTTCCAGGCAATACTTCCGCTAAGAGGAAAAATTTTAAATGTTGAAAAAGCGAAACTGAATAAAATTCTCGAGAACAATGAAATCAAAGCAATGATCTCTGCCATTGGTGCCGGGTTCGGACCCGACTTTGACCAGACAAAAACCCGGTACGGTAAAATTATTTTAATGACCGATGCGGATGTTGATGGAAGCCATATCAGAACATTGTTATTGACTTTTCTTTACAGGCACATGAAAGATCTTATAACTTCCGGAAAGGTTTATATTGCCCAACCGCCGCTTTATAAATTAAAAAAAGGCAAGGAAGAATTTTATGCTTACGATGACAGCGAACGCGATGAAATTCTAAAACGATTAAAAGTTAATGGCAAGGTAGCTTTGAAAGAGAAGAAGGAAAAGAAAGAAGGACCAGAAGAGGAAGCATCAGAAGAATCAAAAGAAATAAAGGGCGTTGCCATTTCGCGGTACAAGGGTCTTGGAGAAATGAATCCGGCACAGCTTTGGGAAACCACAATGAACCCGGAAACAAGAACAATATTGCAAGTTACACTTGAAAGTGCTGCTACAGCAGATAAGATATTTGAAGTCCTCATGGGCGATGATGTTGAGCCCAGAAGAGAATTCATCGAGAAGAATGCTAAATATGTTCGCAACCTTGACGTATAATTAATTACTGATAAAAATTAACAAGAAAACTTATGGCCACAATATCTGAAAAAGTAATTCCGGTTTCACTCGAATCAGAAATGAAATCCTCCTACATCGACTACTCGATGTCGGTTATAGTTGCAAGAGCGCTACCTGATGTAAGGGATGGGCTGAAGCCGGTTCACAGAAGAGTGCTTTATGGTATGCATGACCTGGGAATGGCGCACAACAAAGCATATAAAAAATCAGCAAGGATTGTTGGTGAAGTTCTCGGAAAGTATCACCCACATGGAGACACAGCAGTTTATGATTCGATGGTTAGAATGGTCCAGGATTTTTCTCTCCGCTATCCTTTGGTTGATGGGCAGGGAAATTTTGGTTCTGTCGATGGCGATTCCCCTGCAGCAATGCGATATACTGAAGCCCGGCTTGCTCGTATCTCAGAAGAGATGCTTCGCGATCTTGATAAAAACACGGTTGACTTTGCTCCAAACTTTGATGACACGCTTCAGGAACCAACGGTACTGCCATCATACCTGCCAAACCTATTAGTCAACGGGGCAAGCGGAATTGCAGTTGGAATGGCAACAAATATTCCACCTCATAATTTAAATGAAGTAATTGACGGGCTGATTGCATTAATCAAAGACCCTAAGCTTACAGCTGAAAAGTTGATGAAGTATGTGATTGCCCCAGATTTTCCAACAGCGGGAATTATTTACGGATATGCGGGAGTTAAAGAAGCGCTCTTAACAGGAAGAGGCAGGATACTAGTAAGAGCAAGAGCAAACATCGAAACACTGAAAAACACCCGGGAAAATATTATCATCACCGAACTTCCTTACCAGGTTAACAAAGCCAACCTGATCGAAAAGATAGCGGAGCTGGTCAAGGAAAATAAAATAAACGACATTTCAAATATCAGAGACGAATCTGATCGGGATGGAATGCGGGTAGTGATCGAATTAAAAAGAGATTCACAGCCGGCAATTGTTTTGAACCAGCTTTTCAAACACACTCAGATGCAAACCACGTTTGGCGTTAATATGCTTGCCCTGGTTAACGGCGTACCGCGCGTTCTGAATCTTAAAGAAATGATGCAGTACTTCCTTGATCACAGAATGGACGTGCTGATAAGAAGAACAAAATATGAACTGGATGCTGCTGAGAAAAGAGCACACATTCTCGAAGGCTATATAATTGCTCTCGACAATATCGATGCAGTAATTCAGACCATAAAGAAATCAAAGGACGTTGAGACAGCAAAACAAAACCTGATGAAAAAGTTCAAGCTGAGCGAGATTCAGGCGAAGGCAATACTTGATATGCGTCTGCAGCGTTTAACCGGTCTCGAGAGACAGAAAATTGAGGACGAGTATAAAGAAACAATAAAGCTTATAGAAAAACTTAAGGGTATTTTAAAAAGCGAAGAACAAAGAAAATTAATTATTAAAGAAGAACTTTTAGAAATTAAAAAGAAATACGGCGATAAAAGACGAACCGAGGTAGTTCATGATTACGAAGAATTTTCTCTCGAAGATATAATTGCCGAAGAAGATGTTGTAGTAACAATTTCACATAACGGATTTATAAAGAGATTCCCGGTAAGCGGTTACAGGAAACAGGGCAGAGGTGGAAAGGGCGTTACCGGCGCTATGACAAAGGACGATGACTTCATTGAACACATGTTCATAGCTTCAACGCACCAGTATATTCTTTTCTTCACTGATAAGGGAAAAGTCTATTGGCTGAAAGTTCATGAGGTTCCTGAAGGAGGAAGAGCAGCAAGAGGTCGATCGATATTAAACATCTTGCAGAAGGACAAAGAAGAATTAATTACCGCGTTTGTTGCAGTTAAAGAATTCCGCGACGATCATTACTTGATTATGGCAACAGAACAAGGTACCGTTAAAAAAACAGTTTTGGCTGCTTATGGAAATGTTCGCAAGGGTGGTATTAATGCAATAAATCTTAAAAAGGGCGACCGGTTAATTGAAGCCAAGATGACCGAGGGAAATAATGATATTGTTATAGGAACGAGAAACGGTTTTGCAATACGCTTCAAGGAAAAAGATGTCCGCGATATGGGCAGAACGGCTACCGGCGTTAGGGGAATAAGACTTGGCAAAAGTGATAAAGTTGTTGGGCTGCTGGTTATAAAACGTCAGAGCACAATCCTTGTTGTTACTGAAAAGGGATATGGTAAACGTTCAGACGTAAACGACTACAGGCTGACTCACCGTGGCGGTAAAGGGGTAATTACAGTAAGGGCAGGAGATAAAGTTGGGAAACTTATTGCAATGATGGAAGTTGTGGATTCCGATGAACTTGTAATCATTTCCACAAAGGGAATGGTTATTCGCCAGAGCGTTAAAGCTCTCCGGGTAATGGGCAGAGCAACGCAGGGCGTTAGAGTTATCAGGCTTAAGGACGGAGATTCAATTGCCGATATCGCGAAGGCAGTACCGGAAGAAAATGGTGAAAACGGGGAAGAATAATATCATCAATTATTTTATCCATTTGTTTGAATACAATAATTGGGCAACAACCAAAGCGGCTGAATCTGTCATTGCTCAAATTCCAAAAGAAGGAAGACCAGCAGAGCTTCTGTCACATATAATTTCCTCACAAAAAATCTGGCTTGGCAGAATAATTAACAGAAGCATTATTGCTGATCCATGGGAAAAAGTTTCGCCCGAAAAATATATTAACCAATCAAAAGAGCTTACCTTTGAATGGATAAATTTTTTAGAAAGCGTAGAGGAAAATGACTTAGACACGAAGATAGATTATAAAAACACCAAGGGAGAAATGTTCACGAATACAATCAAAGATATATTAACTCACGTTATAAACCATTCAACTTATCACCGTGCACAGATTGCACAGCTGGTCAGACAATCGGGCGGCGAACCTGCAAAAACCGATTATATCGTTTATCAGAGAAGGTTTTAGAATTAAAAAGCGGGATATACCCAATGGGGAGGCATCCAATAATAAATTCTTTTTTGTGGAAGAGCGAAAAAGATTGATTGCAAACAAAGTGGAACAGAAATTGTTTTTTATCGTTCGTGGCGAGGCGGTTAGAGTTTAATTATAACGACCTGTGTTTATGACGGTTATGGCTTTCGAAGCGCGTCTTTGTCCCACGTGGCTGAAACGAAATTAATAAAACTAAACTTCATTTTGACCTGTCACCCGCAGCTGGCATAAACACGCTGTTGGGCGCTGGCCGTTTCAAATCGTTATTTCATTTCTGTCGTGTCCATCTAACGGGGACTTTATTCCTAATTCTTTGTAATAGGAATCAAAAAATGAAATGACTGTTTCAAGTGCCCATTTTGCTCGTCCATGAGTCAAACATATATGTGGAAAAAAGTTTTGTCGTCCTTCAGGACTGTATGATGGGGGAGTCGAGTCCTTGTCCTCGAGGGCTTTAAATAATTTTCTCCTGTCAAGTTCATTAGTCCATAAAGATTTGAAATGAGTTATTTCATTTCTTAAACTAATTACCATGTCTAAATCCTGCACTGGTTGAACTCCAAAGTCTAAGCTTTTTCTTCTTGTCAATTGCAAAATCAAGTTCAGCTTCTTCAATAATGATTCTCTCTCAATTGTTTCTGCAACTATATTAAGCATTTGTTTGGATTCTTTATCAAGTCCATCGCTTCCTAAATGATGTCCTAGTCCATGATTAAGAATACTCCACACATCAGTCTCTAGAGCAGCCACTGATTGCATTATACTGCCTGCGACAAAAGCCTTATGTTGAAATCGTTCTGTCTCAGTGGTATTTTTCCCTTTACTGTCAATGTCTCCGGCTAATCTTGTCATTGTAGCCGCACCAACCAAAAAGTTGTACGTGAAATTGTATCTTAGTAATATATCTGGTGCGAATCCTTCAAACTTCATTGTCAGTATGTCTAATGGTTTTCAACGGCTTGCGCTCAACTCGTTTATGGGTCTCACAAAACCAGACTTATACAACCACTCTTATCTGTATAGGTCTCATAAAAGCGAGCCCTTATTTTTTTAAACTTAAATAAATTTTCTTTATAAATCATCAAATGGTGATTTAATTTTAAATTACTTTAATATCGCTAGCAACGATTCTCTATGCACCTTAATTGTCTTATCAAGATCTTCTTTTGAATGAGAAGTTGAAACAAATAACGCTTCAAATTGTGCGGGCGCAAGATAGATTCCTCTTTTCAACATTTCGTGAAAATATTTTCCATAAAGAGCCGTGTTAGATTTAATTGCAGTTTTAAAATCATCGACAGGCTCTTCTGTGAAAAACATGCACATCATTGAACCAACGCGGTTCAGCGCATAATTCTTTCCAACTGCTTTTAGATTTTCTTGGAATCCTTTTTCAAGATAAGCAGATTTTTCCTCCAGCTGTTTGTAAATAACAGGATTGTCTCTTATATGTTTTAATGCGGCAAATCCTGCAGCCATTGCAAGAGGATTTCCACTCAATGTTCCAGCCTGGTAAACAGGACCACCCGGCGCTATCTTTTCCATTATTTCTTTTTTTCCTCCAAAAGCACCAACAGGTAATCCTCCCCCAATAATTTTTCCAAAAGTTGAAAGATCGGGACTTACACCAAGCAGCCCTTGCGCCCCACCAGGAGCAACACGAAAACCGGTCATTACCTCATCAAAAATCAAAACAATTTTTTCTTCATTACAAATTGAGCGAAGTTCTTTTATAAAATCATCTTTAACTTTTACAACTCCCATATTACCAGCGATTGGTTCTATAATAACTGCAGCGATTTCGTTTTTGTTTGCTGTGACAAGTTTTTTTATTGAGTTGATATCGTTGTAGTCAGCAATCAAAGTATCCGCAGCATTTCCCTTTGTAACACCGGGTGAAGTTGGGACTCCCAAAGTTAGCGCTCCGGAACCTGCCTTGATTAAAAAATAATCTGCATGTCCATGATAGCAGCCTTCAAATTTTATGAACTTTTCTCTGCTGGTGTAACCACGAGCGACACGTATTGCGCTCATCGTTGCTTCGGTTCCGCTATTCACCATTCGCACCATTTCAACAGAGGGCACAAGCTGTGTTATAATTTTTGCCATCTCAACTTCGAGCTCTGTCGGTGCGCCAAAGCTTGTTCCACTCTCAATTGCTTTTAACAATGCGTCTTTAATGAATGGCGGATTGTGACCGAACAAATGTGGTCCCCAGCTTCCGATATAATCTATAAATTCATTTCCATCAGCATCCCAAAACTTTGAGCCCAGGCCCCTTGTGATAAATAAAGGATCGCCGCCAACCGACTTAAATGCACGGACGGGAGAATTCACTCCGCCCGGAATATATTTTTTTGCTTCTTGAAAAAGTTTTTTGCTTTTATCGAAAATCATACGAACCTGTAGACTAATAAATTATTGTTTCTCAAATTTATAAATATCGCTACCATCTTTTTTTACCCTTCGGGAACTTAAGTATTTTGGTCAACTCCTTGTAGTAATCTTCAGGAAAGCTTTCATTAAACAGAAGCTGATAATCTTTCATTCTCCCTTTCTTCCACCAGTCTGCGGGGACAATTGCCCAGGTGCTGATGAATACCGGATTTAATAACTTTTTACTTTCAATCCAGTTCATAATGTGATAGCGTAAATCTTTTTCAGTGGAGGTAAGGATTCTTTTGGACAATTCCTCTTTTGGAATTCCAGCACCCCGTGTTAAGTGCCCACCGCCACCATTTCCGCGGTAAGAATTCACAGCGACCGTATAATTAGAGTCATAATAAAATGGCACACCCCCATACATTGATGAAATTGTAATTCTCTCACCTTCCGGATTTGAAACATCAACCGTGTAAGAAATTCCTGCGGCTGAAGAGAAATTGTAGTGCCGTTCTTCTGTTTCGGGTGATCCATACCGCGTAGAAAATTTAATCTCTCCTGTTTCATCTTTTGCAAATCTTAAGAGGTGGTCATCTCCATTTTGCATCTGATTAAACCATCTTCCGTATGAATATTCAAGATAATCTTTTATTTCCTGCCCGGATAATTTCATAGCGTAGAGAAAGTTTTCATAGTGATATAACGTGAACATATCGCGTCTTCGTATCCACCCGCTGTCGATAGTTGCATTGAAAGTGAGTGGTGATGCAAACGATATATCTGCCCCCGTCAATTCCATCTGCGCAGCCTGAATCATGTCAACAAAAAAAGAAGGTCCGAATAGAGATTCTTTTGATGAGATAGTTTTTGATATTTGTCCAAGCGGCTTCTGAACATAATTTTCAACTATGTTAAGGCTCACTAAAAATTTATTCATGAAATGTTCGTCAGGCCGGTAATTTTTAATCTCAACAATTTCTCCCGTAAGATTTTTTTTAATCCAGGTGGATTCGGTGCTGTCATATTCCATTTGGATGTTTGCAACAGCAACTGTTTTCGCCCGTGATAACGGACCAAGAATCAAAACGCTGTCCCCATCCGAGTTTTCTATTTTATAATTCCAGCCTGCGTGATCATGTCCAACAAACACCACATCAAATCCGGGAACTTGTTCGGCTGCGAGCTGCGATGCATTTTCGTTTTTGAATGTTTCAGCATTTTCATCATTGTAAGTATAATCTACACCGGAATGAAAGAGACCAATAATCAGATCCGGCTTTTCATTTTCTTTGATGATCGGAATCCACTTATCGGCAGATTCAATCATGTCATCAAACTCAATTCCTTCCCATAAAATTTCCGGTAACCAGTTTGGTATGGAGGGAGTTATTAATCCAAGGACAGCAATCTTCACTCCTTTCCTCTCGATGATGGTATAAGGTTTAAAATAAGGCTCACCGGTTTTTTTATTAATTGCATTTGCAGCAAGCCATGGAAATTTTATTTCTTTTTTAAATTTATCATAAACCCGGTGCCCGGTTTCAATATCATGGTTCCCGATTGTTGCTGCATCGTAGCTCATATAGTTCATTGCCTTTGCATAAATGTGTGTATCTGTCGTATCTTCATAATTATAAAAATATACTACCGGGTCTCCTTGTAAAATATCACCATTATCCAGCAGAATTAATTCCTGACCTGGTCGATATCTTTCTACAATTGCATAACTGTGAACCTGGGCAAGGGAGCTGTTTGTTGTTGTGTCGTTAATTAAGTCATATGGAAGAATTGCTCCATGAACATCACTTGTTTCAATTATTTTAATGTTAACTGTTTGAGCAGATACTGTTACTTGAAGCGTAATAATGAGCAGCAGCTGTGAAAAAATTATTTTGATTTTATTCATTCAACACCCGGCAATTAATATTTTTTGATTTTAAAAAGTTAATCATATTTCAATTATTATTCGATTTAATAATTTATGAAAGACTTGCTAAATTGAACCTGAAATCTATTTGAATTTGGAGAAATTGTTTTAAAATTTAAAAAAATTATGCCAAAAACCGGGGTACTGCTGATAAATCTTGGAACACCAGACAGCCCATCAGTAAAAGATGTTAGAAGATATCTGTTTGAATTTTTGAACGACCCCAGAGTTATTAATATCTCTCCAATAGCAAGGTTTTTTCTTGTTAACTTTATCATCGTTCCCTTTCGTGCACCAAAATCAGCAAAAATTTATAGAAAATTATGGATCGGGCAAGGCCCGCCTGCCGGTGTTCAGGGCTCACCAATTATAATTTACGGGGAATCAGTAAAGAAAAAACTTCAGGATGCACTTGGTATTAATTATGGAATTGAGCTCGCAATGCGTTATCAGAACCCCAATCTGGATGATGTAGTCAGAGCGATGGAAAAGAAGAATTACAATAAGATTATCATTATCCCTATGTTTCCGCAGTATGCTTCTGCAAGCACTGGTTCTGCAATTGAGAAAGCAATTAATCTCATCAGCAAATGGTGGGTTATCCCTGAAATAAAAATTATCAGCCAGTTTTATGATAATGAGGGATATCTCAATACGATAGTTGAGCAGGCAAAAAAATATAATTTAAATGATTATGACCATGTGCTGTTTAGCTATCACGGGTTGCCTGTACGACAGGTTGATAAAGTTTACGGCGACGGAAGACTTTGTGAAGAACATAATTGCGAAACCGAAATCACAACAGAAAACAAGTATTGTTACAAAGCGGCTT
>DATDOL010000172.1:0-2721 GCA_035293265.1 Ignavibacteriaceae bacterium
CCGGATCGGTCAAAAAGCTTTCCTGGCAGCCTATAATTAATAGACCCGAGAAAACAACGAGAGAAAAAATCAGCTTCTTCATGACGAACTCCTTTATGTTTATTGATAAAAAATGAATTAAAATGACGATACCAATAAACAATATTAGAGGGGGCACTACATATCAACTATGTTTCCTTTACTTGAACAATCGTCCCAAACTCTTGCACTTATGTTCCACCTGCTTGTACTTATGTAACATCGTTCGAATTCAGGTTGTTTTGATTGATTGTTCCATCGAGAGGATTTAATTGTCCGGAGTTATTGCGAGGGATATTTATTAGTGTAAAAATCTACAAGAAAAATCATAAAAATGAAATCATTCTGCATTTAACCGTCATATTTCAGTAAATTTGCAGAGAAGGAAAACTTATTATTAATCAATGACTTCAGATAGAAAATTAGTTGTAATCGGTGCCGGAATCTCGGGGCTGACCAGTGCTTACCTTCTCCATAGAAATGGATATGATGTGACCGTCCTGGAAGAAAAAGATAAAGTCGGCGGTTCAATTGAAACTGTATTGGAAGAAGGATTTCTATTCGACCGCGGACCGAACAGCGCACTTGAAACCACTCCGATTATTTCACAGCTTGTTAAAGATCTTAAGCTTGAAGATGAGCTTGTCTATGCAAACAAAGAGGGAAATAAAAGATATATTCTCCGTAATGGAGAACTTCACGCCTTGCCAATGTCTCCTCCAGCATTTATCAAATCAAAACTTTTTTCCGGCAAAGCAAAATTAAGATTGCTGACCGAACCTTTTATCGGAAGATCAACCGATGGTTATTACCAGAGTATTGCTGAATTTGTTACCCGCCGACTTGGAAGTGAATTTCTTGATTATGCAATCAATCCTTTTGTTGCTGGTGTTTATGCCGGTAGACCAGAGGAATTGAGTGTTAAATCTGCTTTCCCAAAACTTTATGCTCTTGAGGAAGACTATGGCGGATTGATTTTGGGTGCAATAAGAAGCATGCGTAAAAGAAAAAAAAGAGCAGAGCAATCTAAGCAAAGTGCAAATATGCTTTCATTCAAAAGCGGTATGAAGGTCCTGCCTGAAGCGATTGCACAACATCTCGGTAAAAGAGTAAAACTTTCTACAAAAGTTGTTTCAGTGAGGAAAACAAGCGAAGGAAAATATGGCGTAACTTATGACGACGGAGATCAAAAAATTACTTTGCTTACGGATGTAGTTCTGTCAACCATACCAGCTTACAAAGCAGCGGAATTGTTCGGCCACTTCGATGAAAATCTGGATAAACATTTAAACGAAATTTACTATCCACCGGTGCTCGTATTATATTTTGTTTATAATAAAAAAGATGTCGGGCAGGCGCTCGATGGGTTTGGATTCTTAATTCCGTCAAAAGAAGAAAAATCTTTTCTTGGGGCAATATGGAGTTCTGTAATTTTTCCGAATAGAGCAGATGACGATACGGCTTCATTCACTTTATTCGTTGGCGGTTCCCGGGATCCCGGTTTTGTTTATGATAATGAGAATGCTGTTATTAACAGAGTACGGGATGAATTTGAGGCGATTATGAAAATAAGGGGAAAGCCGACGCTAACAGCGAAACGTTTCTGGGAAAAAGCTATTCCTCAGTATAAGCTTGGTTATGTTGAGCACGAAAATTATTTTGATCATTTTGAAAAGGATAATAAAGGAATATTTTTGAGCGGCAATTACCGTGGAGGGATCTCTGTCGGGGATTGTATGAAAAATGCAGAAGTAGTGGTAAATAAAATCAAAAGTTTAAATTGAACTTAGCGTCTTTGCGTGAGAAAATTTTCACGCCAAGTCGCGAAGACACAAAGAAAGGAAACAATATGTCAAATCAAAACTACACTTTTAAACGATTCAGAAGATTAAGATATAACCCGATCGTCCGGGATATGGTTAGAGAAGCCGTATTAACAAAAAATGATTTGATATATCCTTTATTCGTAGTTCCGGGAACGAAGGTGAAGAATCCCGTTAAATCAATGCCGGGAGTTTTTCAGTTTTCGATTGAGAATCTTGTTGCTGAATGTAAAGAAGTAAGAGATCTTGGAATTCCTGCAGTTATTCTTTTCGGAATACCTGAATACAAAGATGAAGTTGGGTCAGAAGCCTACGCAGAAGATGGAATAGTTCAGAAAGCAATCCGTGCAATAAAAAAAGAAATTAATAACCTGCTAATTATAACTGACGTTTGTATGTGTGAATACACATCACACGGACACTGCGGAGTTTTGTCCGGCGAAGAAATTTTGAACGATGAAACTATTGCTTTGCTTTCAAAAGAAGCTGTCTCGCATGTTGAAGCCGGTGCAGATATGGTTGCTCCATCTGATATGATGGATGGAAGAGTTCTTGCAATCCGCAAAGCACTTGATTACAAAGGTTATACAAAAATTCCGATTATGAGTTATGCAGCAAAGTATGCATCAGGCTTTTATGGACCGTTCAGAGATGCTGCTGAATCAACTCCGGCATTTGGTGACAGAAGATCTCACCAGATGGATATTGGAAATATTAATGAAGCATTACGTGAAGTTGAAGCAGATATTGAAGAGGGTGCTGACATTGTGATGGTAAAACCTGCCGGTCCTTATCTTGATGTAATCAGAAAGGTGAAAGAGAAATTCGGAATGCCGACTGCTGCTTACCAGGTCAGCGGGGAATATTCAATGATAAAAGC
>DATDOL010000173.1:0-4544 GCA_035293265.1 Ignavibacteriaceae bacterium
CTCCCATCAAGACTGATTCCATCAGCAGGATTGGCTGCTGCTGCGATGATTATTTTCTTTATGATAACTTTAAGTCCGGAAGAAATGGATAACCCCTTTCTGATCGAACCGAAAATCAGAGAAGACATTATCGAGGTTGATAATATTGAAGGATATTACGACAAAGATGAAATTAAAAATGAAGTCAGGTCGCAGGAAAAACCCGTTGAAAAACTCGATGCAGGAAAAATGAAACAAGAATCTGTCGGTGAATCTAAAACCGGACGCGATGAACCGATGATAATAATGAAAAAAGAAAATTTAGCTGATGATAAATTAATCGTCGAATCTGATGCAACTGAAACTGAATCTACACTAACAGATTCAGCACAAACTTCACCGGCAAGCGTTATTCCGGTTGAAACGGCCAGCGGTATGGCAATCTCCAAACAAGAGCTGAATTTCAGACAGGTTCAATTGAACGCACAGGAACAGCAGGTTGTGAATGAACTGCGTAATAAGCTGCAATTAAATGAGCAGAAAAAAGCAGATTATAAGAAATAATTCAAACTTTTAAGGTTGTAACTCGCCGACAATATTTCTATATTTTGCCCTGCTTTTAAGAGAAATTTGAATAATAGGATACAAAAATGAAAAAAGGAATTCATCCAGAATACAGACCTGTAGTTTTTCAGGATGCATCGTGTGATTTTGCGATTTTAAGCCGATCAACAATAAAAACCAGCGACACAATTAAATGGGCAGACGGAAACACTTACCCGTTAGTAAAACTTGAGATCTCCAGCGGATCGCATCCATTCTTCACTGGAAAACAGAAATTATTGGATACAGCAGGCAGGGTAGAGAAATTCAAGAGAAAATACGCAACAAAGAAGACAGCTAAGAAGTAATTCTAACGTAGATTTCTTTTTCTGCTGAAGCTGATAGATAACTCTTCTATTTTAATCCTCAATTAATTTTAATTATTTACCTTAAATTTAGGTTGCAATAAATAACCACATTTAAAATGAATAAGAAACTAAAACCGCTTCTTCTTGCTTTAATAATTTTGATAATTCTGCTGATCATTTTTTTGCCAAAATTATTTTCTTCCGGGGAAAGTGAAATGACAGCATTTAATCCAAGCAGGATGAATGTGGTGATTCCGGTAACAGCTCACATAGTTTCTTATGAAACATTGAGCAATAAAATTTTTTCAACCGGGACCGTTCTGGCAAATGAAGAAGTTGAACTTAGAAGTGAAATATCAGGAAAAATAATACAGATTCATTTTAGCGAAGGCAGATTTGTTTCAAAAGGTGATTTGCTTGTAAAAATAAACGACGCCGACTTGCAAGCAGAGCTTAGAAAAGCTGAATCTAAAGTTAAGTTGATGGAAGACAGGGAGACTCGTCACAAACAACTTGTTGAAAACCAGATGATAAGCCGGGAAGAATATGAAAATACTTTCAACGAATTGGAAGCAAGCAAAGCAGAACGTGATTTGATTAAAGCACAGATTGACAAAACAGAGATCAGAGCGCCGTTCAACGGTGTCGTTGGATTACGTGAGGTAAGTGAAGGAAGTTTTGTTACAACTTCAACTATAATTGCAAGGCTTCAGAATCTTTCAAATCTTAAAATTGATTTTGCAATTCCTCAGAAGTATGCATCGATGGTTAAAATTAGCGATGAATTATTTTTCAATATAAGCGGGAGTAATTTTCAATATAAAGCAAGAATTTATGCAATTGAGCCAAAGATTGATCCTTCTACCAGAACACTAAAGCTTCGTGCAATCTGCACAGCCAGTTACGGAGATTTATTCCCCGGTGCTTTTGCTAACGTTGAAGTGAATCTTAAAGAAACTGAACAGGCTGTACTTATACCAACAATAGCAATCGTTCCCGAACTGAAAGGACAATCCGTTTACCTGTTTAAAGCGGGATCAGTAATTCCTCAAAAAGTAGAAATTGGTTTGCGTGAAGAAAACAGAGTTCAGGTACTTTCAGGATTGGAAGAAGGCGACACAGTTATCACTTCAGGAATTCTTCAGATAAGACCAGGTGCCAAAGTTAAAATAACAGATTTTAATTAATCAGTTTTTATTTTATGAGTTTATCATCAACAAGCATACGAAGACCGGTCCTTTCAATAGTAATGTCCATTGTTATTATTGTGTTTGGTGTTATCGGCTACACATATCTTGGAGTCAGAGAATTTCCATCTGTTGATCCTCCTGTAATAACAGTTTCAACAAATTATATCGGTGCAAATGCTGATGTAATTGAAAGTCAGATTACAGAACCTCTTGAAGAATCAATTAACGGAATTGCAGGAATAAAAAGTTTAACATCAGTAAGCAGAGATGGACGAAGTACTATCACTGTTGAATTTGATATTGAAGTTGATTTAGAAGCTGCTGCGAATGATGTACGGGATCGTGTGTCTCGTGCATTAAGTTTTTTACCACCCGATATCAACATTCCAATAGTAGCCAAAGCAGACGCTGATGCGACTCCGATAGTTTTTTTAGGAGTTCAGAGCAATACAAGAAATCTTCTTCAACTATCTGAGATGGCAAACAATGTTTTTAAAGAAAGACTCCAGACAATTCCCGGTGTAAGCAGTGTTCAGATTTGGGGCGAAAAAAAGTATTCGATGCGCCTCTGGCTGGAACCTTCTAAGTTGGCTGCATTCGGTCTTTCTGCTGTTGACGTTCGCAATGCATTGAACAGAGAAAATATAGAACTCCCTTCAGGTAGAATTGAAGGAGACAATACAGAACTTTCGATAAGAACTGTTGGAAGACTCAGCACAGAAGATGAGTTTAACGATCTCATAATAAAAGAAGATGCTGGTGGAATAGTCAGATTAAGAGATCTTGGTCATGCTCAGCTTGGAGCAGAGAATGAACGATCGATACTTAAATGGAGTGGAATCCCGATGGTCGGAGTTGTTCTGGTTGCTCAGGCAGGTGCAAATAATATTGCAATCACTGATGAGTTTTACAAACGGCTTGATCATCTTAAAAAAACCTTACCTTCAGATATTACTACTGTAATTGGTTTCGATGTAACAACTTATATTAAGGAATCAATAACTGAAGTAGAGCAAACCATATTTGTTGCTTTTGCACTTGTGGTGCTGATAATATTTTTATTCCTGCGTGACTGGCGTTCAACTATCATTCCTGTTATTGCAATTCCAATTTCGCTCATCGGCGCTTTCTTTATAATGTACATCGCAGATTTTTCTATAAATGTTTTAACGCTTCTCGGCATCGTGTTGGCAATCGGAATAGTGGTAGACGATGCTATTGTTGTGTTAGAAAATATTTACGTCAAGATTGAAAATAAAATGAATCCAATAGAAGCTGCAAAAAAAGGTTCTGCGGAAATTTTCTTTGCAGTAGTCTCAACAACAGTTGCACTCGCATCAGTATTCATGCCCGTTATTTTTCTTCAAGGATTGACTGGAAGATTATTCAGAGAATTTGGTATTGTGATTGCAGGAAGTGTCATAATTTCTTCCTTTGTTGCTCTTACACTGACTCCCATGCTGAGTTCAAGAATATTAAAGAGGAGAGAAAAACATAATTGGTTTTATAGCATTACTGAACCATTTTTTGTAAAGATGAATACTGCATATAAACGCCAGCTTGAATATTTTATGCAGCACAGATGGATTACGCTTCCGGGAATTGTAACTACGATTGTGTTAATCTGGATTTTGTTCGCTAATATTCCTTCTGAATTAGCTCCGCTCGAGGACAGAAGCAGGCTCACAATTAATGCAACTGCTCCTGAAGGAGCTACTTTTGAATTTATGGATCATTATATGGATCAGCTTATTCAGGTTCTTCGGGACAGCATTCCTGAAGCCGAAGGAATTTTTTCGGTTACATCACCAGGTTTTGGTGCTTCCAGTTCCGTAAATACGGGTTTTGCAGGGGCAATTCTTAAAGTACCTGATGAAAGGGAAAGAACCCAGATGCAAATTGCAGATGATATTACTCCTGTAGTTGGAAAATTTTCAGGCGCAAGAACTTTTGTAACTCAGCAGCAAACTATCGGCGGAGGAAGACGAGGAGGTTTACCGGTTCAATTTGTATTACAAGCACCGAACTTTGAAAAACTTGAAGAGTTCCTTCCAAAGTTTTTAGATGAAACAAGAAATTATCCAATCTTCACTATTGTCGATGTTAATCTGAAGTTCAACAAACCCGAATTGAAATTAAGCATCGACAGGCAGAAAGCGAGAACTCTAGGAGTTTCGACTTCTGATATTGCACAAACAATCCAGGCAGCATTCAGCGGGCAACGATTCGGATTTTTTATAAAAGATGGAAAGCAGTACCAGGTGATTGGTCAGTTTTCAAGAGAGAACAGAGATGCACCGATTGATTTAAAATCAACTTATGTAAAAAATAGTAGCGGTGAATTAATACAGCTTGATAATGTTGTCTACACAGAAGAGCAAAGCGCACCACCACAGCTTTACAGATTTAACAGGTACGTTTCAGCTACAGTTTCTGCAGGATTAGCACCAGGCAGAACTTTGGG
>DATDOL010000174.1:0-20094 GCA_035293265.1 Ignavibacteriaceae bacterium
TTCTTTCCGTAAAATGATGAATGATCACTCGGACCAAAGCCATCATCTTTAAATGATAATTTAAGGTCATACTTATTATTTTGATTAAGGATTTCTTTAAAGTTTGATGATGTACCTGTTCCGTAAACAATCAAAGAGCTATCCTTCATCCTTCCGATCATATCCATATTTATCATAGAAATAATTTTTTCCGGAGTATATGGAATATTATTTACAAAATAATTTGAACCGAGTAATCCAAGTTCTTCACCTGAGAAAGCAACAAATATTACATTCCTTTTCAGCTTATCCTTTTCAGAATAAAATTTTTCAACAAGCTCTAAAACCCCGGATGTACCGGAAGCGTTGTCGTCAGCACCGTTATGAATCTCCGGAATCACACTCATATTTAACGATCCCGAACCTCCCATTCCAAGATGATCGAAATGAGCACCGATAACAACAAATTCATTTTTCAATTCATTGTCATTCCCTTCGAAATAGCCTGCAATGTTCCAGCTTATCTTTTGAACTTCAATTACCTCTGTTGAAAAGCTGGCTGAACAATTTTCGAATATAAAAGACGCGGGTTTTTTCTCGTTCACAATTTTATTATAATGATCTTCAAAACTTCTGTTTGATGATTTAAATAATTCTTCAATCGTAGTCATCTTTACATTAACAGCTCCAAAATCTGCAATTGCACCGCCCAGATCATATTCAAAAGAGACAAGGTCATCATCTTTTTTGAACTCTTCATAACCATTAACAAAAATTATTCCCACTGCACCTTTATCACGTGCAACGGCTGCTTTTTTTCTGATTGAAGAATGATTGTCGAATTTTGAATGAGGGACATTTGGTTCAGGTGAGTTTCTTAATACAACCACTATTTTCCCATCAACTTTTATTTCTGCATAATCATCGTATTCAAGATCCGGAGCCGATATTCCAAACCCTGCAAAAACAATTTCACCGGTTACATTTGTTTTACCGGAAAAGGGAACTGTTATATATTCTTTATTGAGTTCAGGAGAAATTATTTTTTCTCCAGCAGAAATTTTTAAGCTATTGTTCCCGGTCATTTCTATTGAAGCTATGAATGGAAATTCCTGCAAATAACTTTCACCGAATAGTGGTTTCAACCCGGATTTTATAAATTCGTTTTCAATATATTTTGCAGCGGTGTAACATTCTTCTGTCCCGCTTCCTCTTCCTTTTAATTCGTCTGATGCAAGATAATTTATGTGAGACTGTAATTCTGCTGATGTAATTTCCGGTCTATCAACAACCTGGCAAAAACTTAGCGAAGATAAAAATAAAATAATGAGTGAGTATTTTTGCAATATCATGATTAACCCCTAAGTGATATTAAAATAAATTGAACCAACTAATTTATCCAATCTGCAATAAAAATATTTGTGTCGCCTTCTTTCTTATGGAAACGGTTTGAAGCAAAAATGAGTTGTTCACCATCGCGCGTGAACATAGGAAACCCGTCAAAAGTATCATTAAAAGTTACTTGCTCTAACCCGGTGCCATCAATATTAATTATGTAAAGATCAAAGTCTCTTCCGCTCTTGCTATTAATGTTTGAAGAGAAAATTATTCGTTTACCGTCGGGATGAAAGAACGGAGCAAAGCTGGCTTTCCCGAAATTTGTTATTTGCTTCATTTCGGATCCATAAGCATTCATGACAAAAATTTCTAATGCTGTTGGTCGGACTAAACCAGAATCAACCAGCTCGTTGTAATCGGCAAGTTCCTTTTCGGTTTTTGGCCGGCTTGCCCTAAAGACAATCAGAGAACCATCCAATGAAAAAAAAGCTCCACCATCATAACCCTTCTCAAATGTTAGTCTCGTCTGATTACTTCCATCAATGTTCATAGTATATATTTCTGGATCACCGTCCCGCAATGAAGTAAATACAATTTTATCTTCCATTGGTGAAACGGTTGCCTCTGCATCATATCGATCGGAAACAGTCAATCGCTTAAGGTTTGATCCATCTGCATCAGCTGAAAAGATATCAAATGAATCATACAATTTCCATACGTAGCCTTTTGAACGGTCGGGAGACGCTGGACAGTTTTCATTGAAGTGATGAGTGGATGCATAAATTATTTTATCATCACCCGGAAGAAAATAAGAACACGTTGTTCTGCCTGAACCATTTGATACCATTTTTTTATTTGATCCGTCAATATTCATCGTAAATATCTGGTCACATTCTAATTCATCAACTGTGGCCTGGAAAATTATTTTGTGTTCATTAAATGATAAATATGCTTCAGCATTTTCGCCGGTAGTTGTCAGCATCCTGATATTTTTTAAATGGGCTTCACCTTCGGATCTATAAATGTCTTTTACTTCATTTGTACTGCAGCCAGTCAAAACAATTAAATTAACAGTAAAAAGTACTTTTAAAATTGATTTCATAATTATGATTGTTGACTAAAAATTTTGTAGTGAAAGTTATAAATTATTCCGGGACGTGCACAAGGAAATAATCTTTAGCACTTTCACCGATAGACCGGGCTTCATTCAAGGTCATATGCATATCGTCCGGAGTGTCCTCATCGTGTCCTGCTTCAATTACTGCAAGATCAGCACCCTTTGCATGCACAACCAATTCTTTGCAGTAAGAAGTATCACCGCCATAACAAATTTTTGTTCCATCAAAAGTAAAATTGTAGCCCAATGCTGGGACCTGGCGGGTTTTAGCCCCATCCGAGTAGTATTCCTTATGAATTACAGGAAAAGGTTTGATAATTAAATTTTTCTTCTTAAAATTTTTCTTCTCGGTGATTGATTTCAGTTCGATTTTATAACTGATTGATTTTGAATACACTCTTTCAAATGCATTGAATATACTTTCAATCTCAACACAGCCTTTTGGATAGTGGATTGACAAGGGGGTTTTTTTGTTCATCACTCTCAGATATGTAAGCAGAGACCAAACTCCTCCAACATGGTCGTGATGCCCGTGTGTTATGAAAATATCTGTTATGCTTAATATTTTTTGAGTTCCGATTTCTTTGTTAAGGTCACGCAGTATTCCATCTCCTGGATCTATAACAAAGTAGGAGTTTTCTGCCCTTAAAAGTATGCCCGTTGCAATGTTAGGAATAGAACAGAATATTTTTATTGAAAAATTATTTTTAGTCCAGGTTAAAGGATATTTCTGTATTGTCATCTTTAAATTGTAGTTTGTTAATCTTTAAGGAATTGTTTAATTGAAGTCATCAGTGTTGTTTATTGTACTTACATTTTTTTGAATCTTTGCATCTCCCAAAAATATTGAATGAGTAGCTTTCAAAATCAAAGCCGAGGTTTTCACTGATCTCTTCGGGAATTTTTTTTATCCTGACATCGGAGAATTCAACGATCCGGCCACAGTCCATACAGATTAAATGATCATGAGTTTGTCTTTTGTAACCGCTTTCATAGCGGGTCATATTATCGCCAAAATTTCTCTTGGTAAGCAGGTCACATTGAACAAGTAATTCTAAAGTTTTATAAACGGTTGCACGGGAGACACTTGAGTTGGAATTTTTCATCAGGATATACAAATCATCCGCACCAAAGTGTCCATTATATTGCAATGTAGCATCAAGAACTTCAAATCGTTCGGGGGTTATCCGGTTTTTTTCTGCTTTTAAGAAATTTCTGAATATTTCAGCAGCTTGTTTTTGCTTCAATTTATTTCAATCGATGTTTTGTATATCAAAAATATCATTGCGGGATTTTAATCGCAAACTCATTAATAAAAATTAAACTATTGAACTCCCAAAAATCTTAAACCATTAACAGCTACTAATGCTGCTACATAAGCAATTGTGGTAAATAAAATCAACTGCAAGATCGGGATTCGCCATCCGCCGGTTTCCTTCCTGGATATTGCAACTGTAGATAAGCATTGCAACGCAAAAATAAAAAATACTATCAGGCCTAAAATCGTGGCAGGAGTAAAAAGTTTTTGAGTTGTATCACCTACCACAGCACTTTGCATCGACTTCAGTAATGAAGCGCTTAAGTCTTCATCATTATCAGTCACTTTAAATATTAGAGCGAGTGAAGAAACAAATACTTCTCTTGCTGCAAATGCTGATATTAAAGAAACTCCGATACGCCAATCCATACCAATTGGAGTCATCGCAGGTTGAATAACTTTTCCAAGCTGGGAAGCATAAGAATTTTCAAACCTGGCTGCATCCTGAAGCGACTCAATTTCGATTGGGCTCAGATTATCTCCGCTTACTTGCGGAGCATAATCTGGGAAGTAAGTCAACAGCCAAAGAAGCAATGAGAGTAATAAAATGATCGGTCCGGCTCTCATTACATATTGCTTCGAGCTATGATATGTATGTCGCATCACATTACGAATTTTGGGTAACCGGTAAGTTGGCAACTCCAGGATGAATGAGGAACTATCTTCAGATTTAATCATAGACTTGCTGAATTTATTTACAATTGCAGCAATAATCATTGAACTGGCAATACTGAAAATATAAATCGCTGCTAGTAAAAATCCTCCGATCCATGGCTTATCATATGGAATAAAAAATGCTATCAATAAAGCATATACCGGTAAACGTGCACTACAACTCATGAGTGGTATAATAAATATTGTTAACAATCTTTCTTTTTTATTTGGAATTGTACGTGCGGCCATCATTGCAGGAATCGCACACGCAAAACCTGAGAGCATCGGTACGAATGATCTTCCATTTAATCCTATTTTTGAAAGTGGTTTATCAATTAACATTGCTCCTCGTGCAAGGTAGCCGGTATCCTCAAGTAATCCGAGTATGACGAATAATATGATTATCTGAGGTACAAATACCATTACAGCGCCCGTGCCTGTAATAATTCCATCGGAAATAAGACTTGCAAACCAGCCCGAAGAAATATTTGATGAAACCAGGTTGTTTAAACTGCTGAACAGTTCATCAACTAAATTCATTATTGGTTGTGCTAACCAGAAAATCGAAGTGAAAATAATACCCATTATTAATACGAAAAAGATTATTCCCCAAATCCTATGCAATAATAATCTATCAATTTGTAGAGTTAAATCATCAAGGATATTAAATGATTCTTTTGATGTGTTAGTAATAATTTTCAGCTGACGGTTGGCATTAATTAAATCTGGTTTAATAGCTGGCTCAATTTTTGTTGTCACGCTGGCTGTGATTTTTTCAATGTCATTAAAATAATTTATGACATCATTTTTACCGAATGTTCTTGAAATAGTTTTTGAATTTCCATTATTTCTGAATTCAATTAAACTGCAATTGATTGATACTAAAAGATCACTTAATCCATCGCCTGTCCTTCCGTCAATACAAACTACATCACATCTGAGCTGCTCACTCAACTTTTTTTCAGCTATGTCAATTTTTTTTCTATTAAGTATATCTTTCATCGTCAGGGCTACAATTACTCTAAATCCACTTGAAATTAATTGCTTTGTAAGAAGCAGATGACGGGATAACTGACTTGCATCAACAGTGTTGATAATAATTTGAGATGAAACTGAATTACAAAACGAATAAAGAATCTCAACAGCTACTTTCTCATCGGGGGATGCTGGCTCTAAGCTGATAATGCCTGGTGAATCATATATCTCAGCATTTAAATTATATTTTGGTGAAAGATTGCTTCTTAAAAATTCCACAGTGGAGCCGGGATAATTAACTGTCTTATAATTTTTTCCGCTTAGCAGATTGAACAGGGAAGTCTTGCCTGAGTTTGGGGGACCTATGAGGGTTAAAACGGATGTATCGCTGGTAACCAGGGCTTTCATTTTATCAAAATGCAATTAGCTTCACTTACTCTAATTGCAATTTTGGAACCCCTGATTGAGAATGCTACCGGGTCATTGAAAAATGATTTATTAATAATTTCTATTTGTTGACCTGGAGTGAATCCGATTTCAATTAATCTTTTATGAGATGGATGTGATTCATCTATATCAGTTATTAATACTTTTTCACCAAACTTTAATTCCGAAGCTGTTCTCATCTAGCTGCCATCATAATTTAAATATTATTTAGATTTAGTCTACATAAACATAAGGGTTACTTCTGTTTTTGTCAAGATAATTATCATACATTTTACAACAGAGCATTTTATCATAAAGTATTGAGCTCAAAAAGATTTCAAAGAATACTTGCAGGTGTTTTAAAAATTGATAATCCGGTAATAATTGCCATAAAATCTACTTTTTAAAAACTTTTCAGACTAATAAACAATTCGTATAAAAATGCAAAAATTACTCTTTATGTAAATATGTTAAATAATATTTCCCGATTTCCAACAATTAATTGAGGAATACCAGTGGATTGGAGGATAACAATTCTGCTGCTCTCTATTCAGTTTTATTTTATTCACGCTGAAATCTCAATAATCAACTTGCCGAGTATTCATTTTCTATCAATAATCAAAGCAAATAAAAAATGGCACTGAATATGAGAAAGTGAAGCGGTGGTAATTTAAAAATTATATTTATTTGGAGATATAAACATGGAAATAGCAAAGATAGCCTTCCTCGAAACCTTTGCTCTTGAGGACAATGGAGGTATTATGGGCGCAATATTGGTGACAGATGCTGACACAAAACCTTTAGAATTCAGGGTCACCGCACCAATCAAACCAACAAGCTTTCAGAAGACATTATACGGTGATGTGCTTTTAGAGCACATTCTTGTTGAACTGATTTCTGTTCCATTATTGAATGCAATTAATGAACAAATTGATCTGATTATTGTGAAGGATCCATTTTTTCTTGGCACTAATAACAAACAAGGTATCAGGGTTTTGAGAGTGTTTAACGAAGAGGATGGAAAATCACGTGCAAGTTCTAAATCCGAAGCCCTGGCATTTTCTGCAAATGGTAAAGGCAAAACCATGATTGAAACATCTAAAAAATTTGAAGCCGAATTAACAACAATTAAAGATCAGCTGAATAAGCTTGCTGAAAGCAGAAATTTACTTGAACCATTTGAAAGATTGAAATTAGCTTGTGAACAAGTTCATCAGCAAAAATCGATTGAATAAACTAAATGCTTCGCTCCGTCAGGAAAAAAGTTGCTACATCAATATCCAAAGTTGATCAGGTTGAAGATTTTCACTTCCATACATGGCTCCGTATTCCAACTATTGAAAGTATTTCTACCGGCTCGATAAATTCTTACGTTAAAGATATACCAGGAATAGTATATTCAATAAATTTCCCCGATTTATATGAACAGACGGTGGGCTTGAGTTCACCAAATCTCCTTCCGAAATTTGATTACTATTTTTTTGAAAAAGTTAAGAGTAACACGGTTTTCTTTAATATGAATCCTGCCGAATCCCGTGGGATTGATTTGACAGGAATTCAACCTGAACCACAAGGCTATATTGCCCAAAATATTGAATTTGTTTTTCCATTAAATGAAGTAAGAGATTTTAAAGTTCGTTTCAGTATAAATCTTCTTGGTGAACAGCAATTCCGTTTTGAAGCACCTGAAGTTGTTGATTGTTTGTCGACAATGGTTCCTGAAGTAATTAACATTCAACTTTTAAAAGTTGAAGAAATTGAAAAATCTTATAAGTCATTAAAAATTGATAAGTTGGAAATTGAGGAATTAAAGAAAACCAAGATTAAAAAAGTGGCCGTTCCGGTAATTAAAAAAGAGAATAAAATTTATAAAGTGAAGATCCCCGGTATAGGAAAATTCGATTCAGCTTTATCATCATTAAAGATTGGTATGCTGAAATCTCCGAAGATATCTGAAAATAGTGAGCTTAATTTTCCAAAAATATCGCTGTCCTCAGGTAAAGTTGATTTTGCAGATGGTCATAACTATAAATATTATGATTCCAAAGATGAGGAACTGAGTGAACTTAAAAACTTTAAACAAAAAGAATTCCACAGCCCGAAAAAGATCAAGGATGAGCTAAAACTAATTTTAAACCAGATTCAGCAAACAGAATGGAAAGAAAGAAGAGAGGAACAGTTCCAATTACTTTCTTACGAAGAGGAGGGTGCTGAATTCCTTGCCAATAATAATCATGCGCTTTTGATAGATGAATTTGGATTGAGTACACAAAGAGAGACACTTGCTGCATTAAAGTTTCTGTTCAACAATAGGATTATTAAAACAGCATTAATTATTTGCGGAACGGGAAAGGCCGGTAATGTTGAGCTAAGCAGGAAATGTGACCTGCAGATTGGCTGGTTAGGATATTTAATAAAGTATTGTCCTGAACTCTCTATATCTGAAGTGAATGGTGTTGATGATGAGAGAGCCGATGCCTGGAGCAAATCTGTAATGGTTTATGTTGCTGATCATCGTACAATTGTAAATGATTTTCATATGAAAATAATTGATCAGAAAAAGTTCAAGCGTTTTGATTGTATAATACTTGATGAGGTTCATTCATTAATTGACAGGGGAGATAAAGAAAATGATCTTCTTCATGGATTAAATCCTCAGATTCTTTGGGCGCTTTCAGGATTAGTTTATGAAAAGATTGAAACCAATTTAAATGCAAGCCTGAATAAAAATGCGAAGATTCAGGCAGTAAAAATCAGAAGGAAAGAAGATGTTAAGGATAAAACTCCTCAGTTTTCCTGGAACGAAAACTGGATAACACTTGATGAAGTTCAGCAGAGTGAATACAAAGAGACACTTGTCGAATGCCAGAAAGATCTTCGCAGAGTTTTAGAGACAGGGAACCCATACCGCTTCCAGGCAAATATATTTACTCTCCTTCACAGGTTAAAACAGATCTGCAATTTTGGACAAGGTAAGAGTGAAAGTCCTAAAACGGATCTGCTTCTCGAACAGGTTTCCATGATAAAGAATAATAATAAAAAGGTTGTGGTCTTTTCTCAGTATGACAGACTTGGGACAAAGAAACTTGAAAAAGTTTTTGAAGAGAATGGTATCAAACATATTCTTGCACCAGGCAGTTTGTCAACGGATGATATGAATAAATCCATTGAAAAATTCAGGAACTCAAATGAAATAACTGCATTTATTACCGATGCAAAAATTTCAAAACTGAAATTTGGAAGCTTCATTGTTCCATACATTATTAAGTTCGATCATTGGTGGAATCCCATAAACGTCTGGGAACTTCAGGATATATTTGAATTTAATAGCAAAGCAAAAGATATTAGTATCAGTGTTTATTCATATAATGTTCACAAGACAATTGATCAGGATGTCGCAGAATTACTTTCGAAGAAAGGATTTCTGAATAGAAATATGATGGAGATGATGCAGAGTAAAGTTTTTGATGAACTAATTTCTGTAGATGAGTGGCTGAAGTTTTTTAACCTGGCTCCAACCAGAGACATTGCAGAACCACAGCCGGAAAGTATGCTCAAGACACTTGGAGAATCAAAATTAAATAATTTTAAAACACTGCTTTCAAAATTATTTAACAAGCTCGGTTACTCTAAGATAGATATTGCTGATAAGTCATCATCCGGCGTTTTTACAATAACGGGTGAGTCAGTGAGAAACGGCAATAGTTTAATTATGTTCTGCCGTGTGTTGACAGATGAACTGGTTTCTCAAAAATCCGTTTCATCGATTATAAAAGAATCGACGGGTTCAAGAGCCAGCAAAACAATTATTGTCACAAAAGGCAGATTTGAGGAAGAATGTAAAAATATTGTTAATGAGAATGTATCTTTAATCGATGGAATAACATTAGCCAATTATATTCTTAGCTTTAGTATGCAAGAATCACCTGCTGCAGAACCTGCCAGCGAATAAAAACAGCTAAATTTTTATTCTCCTCTGAAATTATCAATTCAAGTTCTCATTATGTTTAAAATCCTATCGAAGGATACTTTCAGAAATGGTTAATCTATTACTCTTAAAATTTTTCATCGTATTTAGTCCAGAGCTCATCTCCCAGCAGCCATGCTCTTTCAACGACAATTTCCTGCCAGCTGTGGCAGTACTTGGTTAAAAATTCTTTAGCGTCATCGCGATTCAAACTATAATGTTTAAGTGCGTCATCTTCAAATTTCTTTTGATTAGTGAACAACTCTTTTTGCATCGGATCCCATACTTTACGCACATCGTGACGCATTTCTCCCCATCGTTGTGCAGCTAAAGTCCCAAGCCTATTAAATGCCCACCAGGCAGAATTTTTCGAAAAGCCTGTCATCCTTCCATCTGTTGCTGAAGTCTTGTTTACTCTTGTTATTCCACAATAAAATGGGGTATAGATAGAAGTTGACACATTATCCCACGCAAGCCAGACCAGTCCTCCGATTTCATCAGGCAGCCAGCTTCTGCATTGAATTATCGTTGCATACATCGTGTACCATCGTGCAATTGTTCTTTCTCCAAGCCAACCCCAGCCGCCATTAATTTTAAATAGTTTATTCATGTCATAAGGCATATGCGGATTGGCAAGTGGTGAAATAATTGTTCTTCCGCTGTCATCAGTCACTGTAAGATTTTTGGTCATATCAAATTCAGTTCCTTCATAATAATCGGAAAATATCCGAACCATTTTTTCAAGAGTTATGAGTGAATCGGGTTTAACTGAAAACGGATAATTTTCTGACCATGGATCGAGCTTGAGAGAAGGAGCAACCAAATCAAAAACTCTCCACTCTCTTCTTCGTGCAGCTAATGAATTTCGTTCTGCATAAGCATAACAAAACTCGAGAGGACCATTTTCAGGTTTCCACCAGCCATTCACCTTTGCAACATCAAAGACATTTTTTGAGAACATAAAGTAATCCGGATTCTGAACATCTATTTGTCTGATTCTGCTTCCATTAGCCCCGACAAATATTTGATCATCAGGAACTCTTTGAGCAACCCAAACTGCACCCATTTTATCTTTTCCCGGACCGACAACTTCAAAAACCCAGGCTTCATTTGGATCAACGATGGTTAACATTTCACCGTAATCACACCAGCCAAATTGCTCTAAAAGTTCACCAGCAATTTTGATTGCATCTCTGGCAGTGGAGCCTCGTTCCAACATTAATTGACAGAGACGTTGACAGTCGATTAATCCTTTTTCTGATTTTAATTCTTCTCTTCCTCCAAATGTAGTTTCACCAATTGCAACCTGCTTATCGTTTATACAAGCATAAGCAGTATTAATATATCCGTGGGTATAATCGACCTGTGGAATTTTTCCTGTCGGAATATCTTTATATGCAGGCATTTTTTGGGAGTCATCATTTTCTCTTTTATAAAGAGTTCTGAGGGAACCTCTTTCATGCCGAGTTGCAAAAACGATGTCCATGTTACTTCTGGTTCTGTGGCTGTCGTCAGTGTGTGAGGTCATTACTGAACCATCGTAACTTGCAAGCTTTCCTATGGCGATAGTAGTGCATCCGTCTGGTTCACCGCCTTCCCAGTCTGCTCTTTCTTCAGAAATTTTATCCTGTGCAATTATCTGGAATGTAGTTATTATCCCTGCCATCAAAATTGAAATGAATATGTTAGAGAGTCTGCCTAGTTGCATCATTAAACTCCGGTTTGTTTTAGAAGTAGAATAACAGTTTTATTATTAATTGTGTTAAGATAAAAAAATATTTTGAAGTTTTAACGTTAAAAAACTTCGTGCTTTTGTGAATTCAAATTTCAATATTATAACCTACCTATTTATATTTGAATTCAATTTTTTTCGATTTAATTCAGGTTTGAATGCACATAGTACTGATCAATCAGCTTAAAGACCACGTGGGACAGGAAGTCACTCTGCAGGGATGGCTCTTCAATAAAAGATCAAGTGGAAAAGTTAAGTTTATAATTATAAGAGATGGAACTGGATATTTGCAATGCATCTATTTTAAAGGAAATGTTTCCGAGGAAATTTTTGGAATTGTGGATAAATTAGGCCAGGAATCATCCATTGAAGTTACCGGAAAAGTGAAAGAAGAACCTCGTGCACCTGGTGGTTTTGAACTCGATGCAACAGATCTTAGAATAATCCAGGATGCAAAGGATTACCCGATCACACCAAAAGATCATGGAATAGAATTTCTTTTAGACAATCGTCATCTCTGGCTGCGTTCAAAACGTCAGGTTGCAATAATGAGAATCAGGCATCGTATCATTAAGGCAATGAGAGATTTTTTTGACGACAGGGGATTTCTTTTAATGGATCCACCGATCTTAACTCCAAATGCCGTTGAGGGAACATCAACTTTATTCGAAACTCCTTATTTCGATCTTGGAAGTGCATATCTTACTCAATCAGGTCAATTGTATGCTGAAGCAGGAGCGATGGCTCACAGGAAAGTTTATACTTTTGGTCCGACATTCAGAGCAGAGAAATCAAAAACCAGAAGACATCTGACAGAATTCTGGATGTGCGAACCAGAAGTTGCCTTTGCTGATTTGAATGATGACATGGATCTGGCAGAAGAACTGCTTGAATATATTGTTCAAACTATTCTCGTTGAAAAAAAAGAAGAGCTGGAAATCCTTGAACGCGACACTTCGAAACTTCAGAATGTTAAAAGACCTTTTCCAAGAATAAGTTATGATGAAGCTGTTGAAATATTGAAAAAGAACGGAGTTGATTTTGAGTGGGGAGGTGATTTAGGCGGAGGTGATGAAACAATTATTTCAAATCAATTTGACCGACCGGTAATGGTTCACAGGTATCCAGCACAGGTTAAAGCATTTTATATGAAACGCGATCCCGAAAATCCGAAAGTTGCATTAGCGCTCGATGTACTTGCACCTGAAGGTTATGGTGAAATTGTTGGCGGAAGCCAGAGGGAAGATGATCTTGATGAACTATTAAAACGAATTAAAGAACACAATCTTCCTCAGGAACCATTTGAGTGGTATCTTGATTTAAGAAGATATGGCACAGTGCCTCACGCTGGCTTTGGAATTGGTCTTGAAAGAACTGTCAGCTGGATTTGCGGATTGGATCATCTCAGGGAAGCCATTCCATTCCCAAGAATGATTTATAGAAAAACTCCTTAGAGATGTATGATGTAAGATGTTTGATGGGTGATGGAAATGAAATGATTAAAATAGAACGAAAATTTTTAAATATTTACAATAAATTTTCATGAAACCTAAGACTGAAGAATTATTGAAAAGAACTTTTAATTTTGGAGTTAATTGTTTAATGTTTTTAAAATCATTGCCGAAAGATAAAATCCATTCTTTCATAACTTTTCAATTAGCAAAGCTTCTACATCAATTGGTTCAAATTATGAAGAAGCTCAAAGTGCAGAATCAGGAAAAGATTTTATTCATATGATCGGACTTGTTTTAAAAGAAGCACGTGAATGTAATTATTGGCTTAGAATATTGAATTCTTTTCTACCAGATTCTTCAAAGGATGAAAAATTTAATCACATCCTTAATGAAAGTTTCGATTTTAAAAAAATATTTTCATCAATAAAATTAACTGCTCAGAAAAATATAAATGATAAAAAATGATTGTGATAAAAAAATACGTTTTCCATTTTCCATCTTACATAAAAAGAGATGACTTTAGAACTTGTCCTTTTTATAATATTCGGAAGTATAGCTGCAGTAACCGCTGTGTTGATGATAACAAGGAGAAATCCTATTATCTCCGCACTTTTTCTTGTGGTTAATTTCGGTTCACTGGCAGGACTTTACCTTATTTTAAATGCACAATTTATCGCTGTTGCACAGGTTATTGTGTATGCCGGAGCAATAATGGTTTTCTTTCTGTTCGTGATAATGCTTATCAGGCCTGAGCATGAACAAAAACTTTTCAGTTATAAACCTCAATTAAAAATATTTACAATCGTCGTGGTATTATTGATCTTTTTACAACTCATCTATGTAATATTTTTTGCACAAACATCTGCAGGTTTAACTAAGGAAGTTTCAGCTAGTGTCAACGCAGGTACGATCGAATCAATCGGCAGGGAATTATTTACTAATTATGTTCTGCCATTTGAAGCCGCGGGTTATATGCTGCTTGCTGCTGCAATCGGAGCTTTAGTCTTAGCTAAAAAGAAATTTGAATAATAAATGCAAATACCAATAGAATTTTATTTAGCGCTGAGTGCTTTTATGTTTACTGTAGGAATTGCGGGAGTTCTTATCAGGAGAAATGCAATTATTGTTTTCATGTGTGTTGAACTCATGCTGAACTCGGCAAATCTAACATTAATAACTTTCTCATCTTATCTTGGCGAAACAACAGGACAATTGTTCGTTTTCTTTGTTATGGCAGTTGCCGCTGCTGAAGCTGCTGTCGGACTTGCAATTATCATAGCAATCTTCAGAAACAAATTAACTGTTAATATTGATGAGATAAATATCCTTAAATGGTGATAATCATTTTACTGTATAATCTTTTATGATTGACCTGATTTATTTAACTATAGCTTTGCCATTATTAGGATTCCTGGCCAATGGATTATTCGGCAGTAAAATCAAAAATGAAAAAATAATCGGACTCATTGGCAGCGGTGTTATTGGCATTTCATTTTTAATTGTTGCAGGTGCTTTCTACGAAACAGTATCTCTCCCTGTTGATGAAAGATTAAATATAATTTCACTTTTTACCTGGCTGAACGTTGCCGGGTTGAACATCGGCGTTGCTTACCAGGTTGACCAGCTTTCTCTTGTGATGTCTTTAATTGTAACCGGAGTTGGATTTATAATTCATGTTTATTCAATCGGTTATATGCATGGCGATAAAAGTTTCTGGAGATTCTTCGCTTACCTGAATCTTTTCATCTTTGCAATGATGAATCTTGTGCTTGCAGATAATTTTGTCCTTCTGTTTTTAGGATGGGAAGGTGTTGGTCTTTGCTCATATCTGCTTATTGGGTTTTGGTACGACAGAAAATTTGAAAACAGCACAACATCTGCAGCAGGGTTAAAAGCATTTGTGGTTAACCGAATCGGTGATTTCGGATTTTTGCTGGGAATGTTTCTAATTTATTCAACATTTGGCTCACTTGTATTTACAGATGTTTTTTCAAAAGCTGTTCTGTCGAATGTTCCTGAACATATTTTCGGATTAATAGCAGTTTTTCTATTTATGGGTGCAACAGGAAAATCTGCACAAATTCCATTGTTCATTTGGTTGCCGGATGCAATGGCTGGCCCAACTCCAGTTTCAGCACTTATTCATGCTGCCACAATGGTTACGGCAGGTGTTTATATGGTTGCAAGATGCTCAATTCTTTTTGCATCTGCTCCTTCCATTTTGATGGTTGTTGCCGTAATCGGTGTGTTCACTGCATTGTTTGCTGCAACAATCGGTCTTGTTCAGAATGATATTAAAAAAGTATTAGCTTACTCAACCATCAGTCAACTTGGATATATGTTTCTTGCCATGGGTGCCGGGGCGTTTTCTGCAGGAATATTTCATGTAATGACTCATGCTTTCTTCAAAGCACTTTTGTTTCTTGGTGCCGGTTCTGTAATTCATTCAATGCATGATGAGCAGGATATCAGGAAATACGGCGGATTAAAAAAATACATGCCGGTTACTTACGGAACTTTCCTGGTTGCGGCAGTTGCAATTTCTGGAATTCCACCATTGTCAGGATTTTTCAGTAAAGATGAAATTCTCTGGTTTTCTTATACGAATGTAGGATTCATATTCTGGATGATTGGCATTTGCACTGCGTTGATGACTTCATTCTATATGTTCAGATTATACTTTATGACATTCGAAGGAAAAGAAAAATTTGATCATCATAAAGTTCATCCGCATGAATCACCAAAGATGATGACAATTCCACTTATCGTTCTTGCAGTGCTTTCAATCATCGGAGGATTTATCGGCATTCCGGAAATTTTCTCAGGTGAACGTGGAAATCTTTTTCATAGCTGGCTTGCCCCTGTTTTCATATCTGCAGAAAGAAAATTGCTGAACTTCGGAACCCACAGTCATTTTGAAGAGATTCTATTGATGACAGTTTCTGTTGCAGGAGCTGTTGCAGCTATCTTTCTTGCAAGACATATTTACCTGAGAAGGCCCGAGATCACAACCAGGTTGAGCAATAAGATGAAAGGCACATACAATCTTCTGCTAAATAAATATTTTGTTGATGAAATTTATGATGCAACTGTTGTTAATCCGATTGTTAAAGGATCACAGAATTTTTTATGGAAGTTTACTGATAATAAATTGATTGACGGGTTTATTAATTCAACAGCCGCAGTGATTCAGGATGCAGGAGAAAAGCTCAGGAGAATTCAAACCGGTGTTGCACAATCTTATGCCTTGGTTATGATAGTGGGAATTCTTCTTGCAATAATGTGGATTATACTAAGCGTTTAATTTATGGAACAAAATTTCTGGCTGACATATTTACTACTCGCACCGGGTATCGGATCGTTATTAATCCTTTTCATAAAAAAAGAAAACGCTAAGTTCATTAAATATTTTGGATTGGGAATATCATTAATAACTTTTGTTATATCACTCTTAATTTATTTTATTTTTAATGATGATGAATCAGGATTCCAGTTCATTCACAAATTCAACTGGATCGAAAACCTTAATATCAGCTACCACGTTGGCATTGACGGCATTTCTCTTCTTCTTGTTTTACTTACAACATTCATCACGCCACTAACTCTTATTTCAAGCTGGAAGGGAATTGAAGAAAAAGTTAAAGAATTTACTTTCTTCATGCTGGTGTTGGAACTGGGAATGCTTGGTGTGTTTGTTTCGCTCGATCTTTTCCTGTTTTATGTTTTCTGGGAAGCGATGCTTATCCCAATGTATTTTATAATCGGTATCTGGGGTGGTGAAAGCAGAATTTATGCTGCTGTAAAATTCTTTTTATACACGATGGCTGGCAGCTTGCTTATGCTGGTTGCAATTATCTGGCTGGCAGTTTATGCTTCCAGTATCACCGGATATTTCACTACAAACCTTGTTGAACTTTATACAATTGGTCCTACGATAGAACACTCAATTCAGTTATGGATGTTCCTGGCATTTGCATTAAGCTTTGCAATTAAAGTTCCGCTATTCCCGTTTCATACATGGCTTCCGGACGCACACGTGGAAGCGCCCACACCTGGCAGTGTTATTCTTGCCGCTGTTCTTCTTAAGATGGGAACTTATGGACTTTTAAGATTTAATCTTCCGCTTTTTCCAGATGCTTCACTTCACTTCGCATCTTTAATTTCAGTCCTTGCTGTAATCGGAATCATTTACGGTGCGTTAGTTGCGATGGTTCAGACAGATATGAAAAAACTTGTTGCCTATTCTTCAGTGTCACATCTTGGTTTTGTTGTGCTGGGAATTTTCGCGATGAATGAAGAAGCCGTTCAGGGTGCAGTAATTCAAATGATAAATCATGGTTTATCCACAGGAGCATTATTTCTTTTAGTGGGAATGATATATGAGAGAACTCATACAAGAGTTATTTCTGAGTATGGCGGAATTGCAAAGATTGTTCCGGTTTTTTCGTTCTCACTTTTATTTATATCTCTTTCTTCAATCGGTCTGCCGGGTCTAAATGGATTCATCGGCGAGTTTTTAATTCTGCTCGGTTCCTTTAACTCATCAGTTCTTAATAGCTGGTGGTATGTTGTATTTGCTTCGAGTGGAGTTATCCTGGCAGCAGTTTATCTTTTGTGGATGTATAAGAGAGTTGTATTTGGTGAAGTAACAAATCAAAAATTAAACTCGCTTACCGACCTGAATAAACGAGAAATAATAGTGTTGACACCGATATTTATTTTCGTGGTTTGGATCGGTATTTATCCCACTACTTTTTTAAAAATATCAGAAAAAGCAACTGAAAAAGTGATAGAGCAGGTTTTCCATCCACAAAAAATTAATTTGGAATAATTCCAAATGTTAAACAAGAATAACAAATATTTTTTATAGATTAATTATGATATACAATCTGCAGGAATTATATAATATACTTCCAATAATAATAATCGGAGCAGGAATTCTCGTTTCAGTTATTATAGAATTATATTCAAACAAGAGTGAATGGATACTTCAATGGTTTTCTATTGTGATATTCATTGGAGCAGGATTTTTTGCTCTATTCACTGTTGAAAATAAATCAGTTGTTCTTCAAAATATGCTTGCCACTGGCGGAACTGCAAATATTTTCTATTTCATTTTTAATTTTGGCGCTGCAATTGTATGTCTGCTTTCAGTTGATTATATAAAAAAATACGGAACGTACTTTGGAGAGTATTATATTTTAATTCAAACCTCTGTCCTTGGGATGATGCTGATGGCTGGTGCCAAAGATTTGTTTGTGATTTTTCTCGGACTCGAAATAATGTCGATTTCATTCTATGTTCTAGCCGGGCTGAACAGGAAAAAAATAATTGCCGTTGAAGCTTCACTAAAATATTTTCTGCTTGGTGCATTTGCTACAGGATTCCTTGTTTATGGAATTGCACTCATCTATGGCTCTGCTCAATCCACTTCACTCGATGTTATTGGAGCAAAATATAATCAGTTAGGTGAAAATCTTTACTTCATTGTCGGAATATTATTATTTCTTATAGGATTTTCATTTAAGATAGCTGCATTTCCTTTTCATATGTGGGTACCTGATGTTTACCAGGGTTCACCGACAACTGTTGCAGGTTTATTCTCAACCGGCGGAAAAGCAGCAGCTTTCAGTGCAATTATTGTTTCACTTTCCGCTCTGTTCAGCGGTTCTCCAGATGTTCTTTTTTCACCATACTTAGCAGTGATAGCAGTTTTCTCTATGCTGTTTGGAAGCATTGTTGCAATTGCCCAGGATAACATTAAACGAATGCTTGCTTATTCATCAATTTCTCATGCAGGTTATCTGCTTATTGGTCTTGCTGCAGGAAATTCTGCCGGACTTGCCGGAGTAATTTTTTATCTAAGTGTCTATACTTTTATGAACCTGGCAGCTTTTGGAATAATCGCGATTATGGAGGGTAAAGATGATTCCAATTTAAGCCTCAACTCTTATGCAGGTCTTGGTTCAAAGTTTCCAATGCTTGCAGCTTTACTTTCAATTGTCATGTTTTCACTAGCAGGGATTCCCCCATTAGCGGGATTCTTCGCAAAGTATTATATTTTTATTGCCGCTATCAAATCCGGATTAACCTGGCTTGCAATAATGGGAGTGCTTTCAAGCCTGATAAGTGTATATTTTTACCTGCGAATTGTTGTGCTTATGTACTTTAAATCAACTGATGAAGAACTTGTATTTGAAAAAAGCAGAAGTGGTATGTTAGGTGTGGTTATTTCTGTATTATTGATTATAATATTCGGCTTGGTTCCCGGTTCTCTGATTGATCTGATCAGTTCTTTTGTTTAAGTGTTTTGGATTTAGTTTAAATTTATTTTCAGGACAATCGAAATACTATGATTCCCCTCTATTCAACCCGGCAAATAAGAAAAGTCGATGAGCATGCTATAAAAAAACTTGGCATCCCGGGAATTGTTTTGATGGAAAATGCTTCACGGGAAATTTTTCAAATTACACTTGCAGAAATTGATAATTTAAAGATTAACAAAGTCGGATTTGTTTGCGGTAAAGGGAACAATGGGGGAGACGGATTTGCAGCTGCCCGTCATTTTGCTAATGCCGGCTATAATGTTCTTGTGATTTACCTTGGCTCAGAAAAAGAAATGTCTCCGGATTGCAGGCTTAATTTTCACATCCTCAAAAAGATATCCTTAACTGTTAAAAATATTCAGGTTAAAAATTATAGAAATAATTCATCTCTGGCTGATTTAAAAAAATGTGACGTGATTTTTGATGCATTACTTGGCAGCGGAGTTGAAGGGAAATTAAGAGAACCATATCCGGCAATAATTAATTATTTGAATAAACTAGATGCATATAAGATTGCGATTGACATTCCAACCGGAGTCAACTCAGATACAGGTTATTCTGAACTATCTGTTAAAGCTGATTTAACAGTGACACTCGGCAATTTTAAATCGGGATTGTTTATTGGTGATGGTTCCTTCTTTTCAGGAAAAGTTGTTAATGGTTCGATAGGAATTCCGGACGAATTTTATAAAGCTGATTATACCAATTGTTATTTAGCTGAACCTGAAGATGCATTCATTGGTTTACCTTTCAAAAGAAAAAATCTTCATAAATACTCAGCAGGCAAAGTGCTGACTATAGCAGGTTC
>DATDOL010000175.1:0-12731 GCA_035293265.1 Ignavibacteriaceae bacterium
AATTGGATTTGAAATACGTCATTATCAATTTCCGTCCCTTGTTCCTTCTTGAATGTATAATCAGTTTGGATCTTTAGATTGTGACCCTTTAAATAGATATTAAATCCGACTGTAACCCATTGTAATTTATCATTAGAATTATTTGTATTCGGATCAAGTTCCTGAAATCTAGCAGCAAGCTCAAGTAGTTCATGAAATAAATACCCGCCCTGAATGTAATACCCGTTACCTTCTATACTTGGACTACCTCCAGTCTTTGTATCCTCTTTATACAGGTCATATTCAGCTTCAAACGTAATAGGACCAGAATTAAAAAAGACATCGGCACCCCAGGCAAAAAGATCGAATATATTGTCACCAATTTGAGCTTTTGTAAGATAAGCAGCATTCGTCCCTATCGACAGCCTTTGTCCTTTACCAATGTAAGAACTCTGGTAGTCCGCGTATCCTCCCGATGGTGCCGGATCTAAAAAATCGTATACTAACCTTCCTGTCGTCATAGCTCCGTCAGATTTTCTGGTCAATACAGTTGAATCCACTCCTTCAATCTCAAATGCTATATTATCAAAAACACCAAATCCATAAGATAGATGTCCATCGATAGGTCTTCCGTGAACAAGTACGCCAACTGTATTATCGGTTACTCCGAGAACGGTTAAAGCATCCTTTATCAGGCTACGATCGATTAACAATAACTTTGAATCCGAAGTTAATGCATTTCTTGAAAATACCATGTCATATAAACCTACACGAAAATCAACATCCTGAATAATAGGAAAATTCAACCAGGCGTTTTCTACCTGTGCATTTGGTTCCCTGTTGAATCTACCCGCATTATCAATTTTTACTTCGAAATAATAACCAGCTAAATCGAAAACTTTACCCTTACCTTTCAATCTTAACCGTGCGATGTAAAAATCATTATTCTTATCCAAATTATTATATTCATATCTGGGTTGGATTCTAAGCCCTGGAGTAAATGTAATATCTCCATTACCATCGGGTGTAACATATTCTGATTGAGCTGGAGTTGAAACAGATGCTGTGATCATTAAAATTATTAAAATTAAATACTTATAATTGTTAGAACTCAATTGTATTTTACCAATATCTATTATTTCATTTTTCTGCATTTTTACTCCCGAAATAATTGAAATAACTAATTGGTGTTTTGAGTTTGATAACAACATCTATCATCCTCAAGACTTTTAAATATGTCAGTTTTCTCCTTCCTTTAATTTTTAACATTTTGAATATTGGATGTTCCAAACTTTAAATATAGCGGCGGTATTATAAAAAGATTTACCAGCGTAGAAGTGATAAGTCCGCCAAGAATCACAATCGCCATCGGAAGTTCAATCTCTTGACCAGGTATATTGCCAGCTATTACAAGAGGAACAAGAGCTAATGCTGTAGTCGACGCTGTCATTAATATTGGAGCCAGTCTCTCCTTTGCTCCTCGTAAAACGAGCATTGGGCCAAATGGTTCACCTTCAAACTGTTCAAGATGTTGAAAGTGGTTGATCATAAGAATACCATTACGAGCAGCGATACCTAACACAGTAAGAAATCCAACTATTGATCCAAGTGAGATAACACCGTCTCCTAAATATGCTGCAAGAACTCCACCCACCAAAGCCGATGGTAAGAGTAAAAATGATAATGCTGCCAGCTTAGCATTTTTAAAGGAACTATACAGAAGTATGAATATTCCTAATAAAGCAATGAGCACATAAATTAACATCTTGTTGGCAACTGTTTGTCTTTCGGCAAATTCCCCTATAATTTCCGGATAATATTCATGCGGAAAGTATATACCTGCCAAAGCTTCTTCAACGTCCTCGGCTACTTCTCCAAGATCGCGACCCTTAACATTGGCACCAACATCAATGCGCCGTTTAAGATTTTCGCGTTTAATAACATTAGGAGTAGACTTTATGCTTACATCTGCAACTTCGCTTAACCTAATATAACCGCCTGCAGGAAGGTCGATCATCAAATTCTGAATACTGGTCAGATCGGAACGAGCTTCCGGAATACTCCAAACATTTACATCATAAGTTCTGTGAGCAGTATGGATATCACCAACCTCCTCGCTTGCCACTAAAGTTGCAGCGGTTCTTCGTATATCACCAGGTTTGATTCCATAATGTTGAACCTTTTGAAGATCTACCTTAACTTCAATCTGTGGAATTTCTTCCATGAGCTCTACGTGCAAATCAATTATCCCCTCAATTTCTTCAAGTGCTTCCTTTACCTCTTCTGCCTTTTTTCGAAGTTCACTCAATTCATTACCATAAATTCGCACAGCAATTGTTTCCGAGGTACCAGTAAGTACCTCTCTGATTCTTTCTTTTAAATATGTCAATACATCCCTATAAAGACCGGGATAACCGTCAACAGCAGTTTGGATCTTGTTCAATGTTTCATCGTAATCAACTTCGGGATCGATACTGATCCAATTTTCTCCAAAATATATTCCGACAACCTCATCCATTATTAATGCTTGTCCGATATGAGCACCAAAATTCCGGACACCGGGTATTTTTCTTAATTCCTTACTGCCTTGTATGGTAATCCTGTTCATCTCAGGCCACGATGAACCGGGTTTGGTTAGCCAGTGCATCAGAAAATCCCTTTCCTTAAATGAAGGCAGTAGTGATTGACCAAGTTGTGGCAACACCACAATACCAGCTAATATTATAATAGCAACAGTTATGTAAGCCGAACGAGGAGTATTAACAATCCTTACAAGTATTGAGTTGTAAATGCGATGCAATACATGTATGAGAGGCGATTCATGTTTATCCAATGGAACATTACGCAAGAGAATATAGCTTAGTGCTGGTGTAACTGTAAGTGCAACAACCATAGAAGCTAAAATTGCAAGCGCATATGAAAATGCAAGCGGTCTAAAAAACGCACCTGATAAACCTTCCATAACAAAAACCGGAACCAAAGCAGTTACTTCAATTAAGGTTGCAAATATTATAGCATGTCTAACCTCCATTGAGGCTTCCAGAATAATCCTTCCTATGGATATTTTTTTTCCTTCTTTACGAGCTTCCCTTAATCGCCGGACAATATTTTCTACATCTACAATTGCATCATCAACAACTGCCCCAAGCGCAATTACAAAACCGGCTAGGATCATTGTATTGATTGTCGCTCCCTGCAAGTAAAGAATCAGGCCTCCTGCAATTAAAGAAAGCGGAATTGCCGTGCAGCTTATCAGAGCAACACGCCACTCATAAAGAAATAGAAAAAGAATAATTATTACCAGAAAGCCTGCTATTAATAATGCCTGAGTTAGATTATTTATAGACATTTCGATAAAGGTAGCTGGTCTAAAAATTTCATGATCGATTTCGATATTGGGTAAACCGAGTTTTAACGAATTCAAGGCTTCTTCCACACCGCGGGTTACCTGCAAAGTGTTTCCCCAGGGAAATTTTTCTACAATAAGCAATAGTCCCGGTCCATCATTAATAATCGCATCACCTATCATAGGCTGATGGTCAACTACTACTCTAGCCACATCCCTAAGAAGAAGTGGTTTACCATTCTTCATCTTAACGACGATATTAGAAAGCGGCTCGGGGTTTACTTCATCAGATTTATATAACATGGGCAATACCAGACGAACGGGAATTCTTTGATTTGGAGTTTCAATCCAACCCCCTTTACCTATAACATGGCCATCCGAATACTGAAGCATTCCCACATCCAACGCATCTGCAGTGGCTTTCATAACCTCATCCACCGTAACTTCATGTTTTTGTAACCATTCAGGGACTACCTCTACCTGCAGCATTTGGAGTCTTTCGCCCCAGATTGCAACATTAGCAACACCAGGTACGCGCATCAACCGTTGTCTGATAGTCCAATATGTGATCATCGATAAGTCAATAACTGAGATTGAATCTGAAGAAATTCCGATTTTCATACATCTGCTGGTTGCCGATAATGGAGGTAGAATAACCGGGGGCGCCGCCCAGGTTGGTATACTGGGTGTTATAAGAGATACACGTTCCTGAACCATTTGCCGGGCAAGCATTAAATCAGTATCATCTTCAAAAATCAATTTAACAGAAGATAACTGTTCAACTGATTTTGAACGCATAACATCTAGCCCGGGAATCCCATTTAACGCTTGCTCCAAAGGAATTGTAACCAAGGCTTCAACTTCTTCCGGTGAAAGTCCAAGACACGGCGTCTGAATTTCCACAAGAGGCGGAGCAAATTCTGGAAACACATCCACTGGTGAGTCGCTCATCTGCTGAATACCGAAGTAAGTCATTCCTACAGCAATTGCCAAAACCAAATAGCGGAACTTTATGCTGGTGCCAACTAACCATCTCATCATGGCAGTTCTCCGTGATATTTATAATTGTAAAAAAAAATTATTTTTCTATTAATGTCCAACTTCGAACTCAGCACCATACACTTCAGTCGCACCAACAGTTACGATCTTAGTATCGACCGGTGGTCCTTCGAGTAAATAAACAAAGTCCCCCTCAATAAAATCTACCTCTACTTTGTGCCGAACAAAAGTAAATGGTTTAGGACTTGTATATACCCATACCTGACCTTGAGCATCATAAAGAATTGATGAGTATGGCACAATCAATCTTACTGGCGAATGATGCATTTCAGTAACCATTGCTGTTTGAAGACCGATTCGTTCGATGGCTTTTTGTGTAAGTATTATCATAGTAAGATCAGACCCTTCGATTTCCACTAGCTTTGATGGGTGTTCAGATTCATGGTCATTATGATTTTTCTCACATGCCCACAAAGAAAACAGTGCAAGAATCATCACCACTGCCATAATTCGATTAATGTTTTTCATTGAATTTGCCTATCTGGTTTATTTAATAATTTTAACTCTTATTTCTCTACTAATATTTTTATAGTTCTTTACTGGCTATCAAGTTCTACAGCCAGCATCACTAATCCCAGGTCTAGTTCAGGTTCGCGGCTTGATCCGAACATCACGTATATTGCAGGTATAACAATGAGTGTGTAAATCGTAGTTGTTATCAACCCACCAATGATGACAACTGCCGTGGAATGAAGAATCTCAAGACCTGCAATATTTCCAACCACTAGCATGGGCAGAAATGCAAGAAAAACTATGAGTGCAGTTATTATAACCGGCAGAACTCGTTCACGTGTACCTATTTCTACCAATGGAAGACTAAAGACACCTTCATTTTCAGATTCAAGGTTGCGAAGGCGGCGAATCAATGTAATTGAGTTTCTTGTAGCAATTCCAAAAATTGTTATAAACCCAATCAAAGATCCCAAGGAAAGAACATTTCCAAATCCCAGCAGATTAGCTATAATGGCACCACCAAAAGCCAGAGGTAAGGTACAAAAAACAGCTATTGCAAGTTTCCAGCTTCTGAATACTGCCTGAAGAAGAAGGAAAATCAAAATTAATGCAGCGATTAAAAATCCGAACATGCGTTGTTGTAAATCCAACCGCTCAGCATACTCGCCTAATAATTCTGCTCTGTATTCCAATGGGAATTTTACATTATTAATAATGCCTGTAACATCCGAAAGCACATCAGGAATACTTCTTCCGCTGATTGTTGCACTTAAATCAATAAAACGTGCAATAGATTCGCGTCTGATATTGGTAACCTCTGGAACGATTTGAATACTAGCTATTTCCTTAAGAGGAACCACCCCTCCTGCTGATGTTTCTATCAGGAGGTTTTGAATATTACTCAGGTTATTCCGTACTGACGGTTTACCCCAAACCACTACATCAAAAACTTTTTGCTCATCAAAAAGATTTCCGACACCTAGACCTGATACAAGTGAGGTTGTCTGACGTCTGACATCACCAGGTTTTAGCCCGTAATTTTTTACCGCTTCTAAATCAACTTCAATTAATAGAGTAGGTTCAACGTCAGGATAATGAACTTTTGAATTAACGATACCATCTATTCCGGATAATATTTTTTGTAACTCTTCAGCCTTATTTCTCATAATATTCCAATCTTCTCCATAAACGCGTACAACAAATGACTCATCCGTACCCGATAATTCTTTTCTAACTTCAGATTGAGAATATGTAAGAACCTCTTGTGAAATACCAGGATAACCGGATACAACATCTTTAATTTGGTTGAAGGTCTTATCATAATCATCAGATGATTTCAAGCTCACACACAACTGTCCAATATTTACATTGGTTACCATGTCAGACATGATTGCACGTCCAACAAGGCCGCTTACTCTATCAACGCCATCTAGCTCGTCCAGTTCTTCACAAACAAGTTTTAATACCCTGTTCATAGCAAGCTGAGATATACCAGGAGGGGCTTCCCATCGAACTATTAAATCTGTTTCCTTGAAAGTTGGATCGATTGTTTGCTGTTGGAAGGTAATAAATCCAATGATTACAGCTACTACAATCAGGCAGCTGGTAACGAAAATTGGACGAGGTACGCGAACAGCTTTTAGAAATAATTTATCATAAAGTAAAAGCAACCATTTTTTAAAATATGATTCTCTCGCAGTAGTTGGAAAATTCTTAAAAAGAAAATACATTAGCGAGGGGGTAAGGGTTATGGAAATAACAAACGAGGCGAGAATTGCTAAAATATATGCAACCGCTATCGACTTGAAAAAGGCACCGGTTACTCCCTGCAAAAAGAAAACAGGTAGCACTGCTATTAAGATAATTGGTGTCGCATAGATTATTGGTGTTCTCTTCTCAACAGTAGCCTCAAATATAATTGAACCAATAGATTTATTCTGATCATGTTCCTTATTCAATGCAATTTTTCTTTTAATGTTTTCCAGATCGATGATAGCATCATCAACTAAGGCACCTAACGCGATAATTATTCCCGCAATAATCATCATATTTATAGTTACCCCTTGAATTTGAAGTACACCTAAACTAATTATAATTGATAGAAGCATTGCAGTCATACATACCAGAGCAAGACGCCAATCAATAAAAAATGCAAAAAGTGCAAGCAACATTAGAAATGCACCTATTAATAATGTCTCTGTAAGATTGGAAACAGCAGCTTCGATAAATGTTGCCGGTCTGAAAAGTGAAGAATTTATTACTAAACCACTAAGACCAGGTCTTAGACCAGAGAGTGCGTCTTCCACTCCTTCAGTAACTTCTATGGTATTAGCCCAAGGGAATTTTTCTACGATTAAAATAAGATTAGAAGATTCATCAACTATTGCATCACCAATTAGCGGTTGATGATCCTCCACTACTTCAGTCACTTCACCAAGAGACAGCTTCGTTCCATCAACAACTACCCTGGATAGTTCTTGAGCTGTAGTGATGGGCAAAATATGACGAATCCCAAGCCTTTGATTCGGCGTATCAAAGAAACCTCCTGTGCCCGGTGTAGATGCATTTAAAAAACTTAGTGGTGATACCCACAACGCATTTCCTGTTGTGCTGATTATCTGATTTAAAGAAACACCATTTTCTTGTAATCGTTTTGGATCGACTTGTACCTGCAATTGTCTGTCCCTATAGCCCCAGATAGATACATTTGCCACACCCGGCACTCCCATTAACCGGGGCAGCATAGTCCATCTTGCAAGTACTGAGATTTCAATATTGGAAAGTTCTTCTGAAGTAAGCCCTATCATCATACAACGGCTTGTTGATGAAACAGGATTCAACATGACAGGGGCTTTGGAGACGTTAGGTAATGCAAAAACCGAGACTAATCTTTCCTGTACCATTTGTCGGGCTGCCATTATATCGGTTCCCATTTCAAAGATTAATACGATGGAGGATAATCCTGGAATTGATTCAGAGCGGATTTCATCGACCCACGCTACTCCATTGAGCATATCTGCCTCCAGTGGAGTAGTTATGAGAGCTTCCACTTCTACAGCGGAGAGACCAAGTGCTTCCGTTTGAATTTCCACATAAGGACGGGAAAACTCCGGTAAAATATCAACTGGTACTTTACGGAGCTGCGTAACACCAAAAATTATCAGCAGCACCGCAACAGAAACCACAACGAGCCGAATTTTCATACTCGACCCAATAATCCACCTCATCATAAAATAGCCTCCGTTTATTTTATTATAGTTATGTGTTAATAAATTTGCTTATTATCTTTTTAATGCCCTTCAAAACATTATGAAATTGCTCAAATAGTTATGTGTGACTATTGTATTATTACAAAGCTTTCACGAAGTCTAATCGAGTCTCAAAGATTCTCACGTTCTTTAATTTAAATCCTCGAAATCAACTTGCAATAAATGTTACCTGCTCTTTATTTATCCAATCTTTGCTCTGCTGGTGGAGTAGTTGCATAGATATAGGCTCTTTTCTCCAGCTCAAGAGCCTGGTCCCGCACCTCCGCAAGGTCTTCATCATTCAATTGTTCCAATTCTATCAATTCTAATGTCTCCTGTTGCGGATCTGATCCTCTCCAACCTATCCGAACATTACCGACTCCCCGAGCAAAGTACTTGAGCTGAAATGCAAAGGGTTCCTCCTGATTATACTCCTCGATCACCAAAACTGAATCAAAATCGCCGAACGAAACAGTTGTCTTTTGATCAGTTTGGTAAACTCTTGCTCTGTCTGTCCAATTAAATGGAGGGGGTGCATAACCCTGGGAATAACTTCCCATTCCAAGTTGTGGATTAGCCTGCATCATTATCCCAGCTCTCGCATCATTAAGGTGACCGACGAGCCAGACACGGCCTCCAACGAATTCTATTTCATCAAAAGTCTCTCGATATTGTCCAAAATGCCATACATTCCCGTCATTATCTTGTGCAAAGAAGGTGAGTTCTTTTTCCTCAAGTACCTCATCTTTATAGTCCGCATCCAAAATTATAACTGTGCGTACACCGTTGATTACCTTTGTAAGATCGGTAACGATGAACTCTATGCGATGCGGAACTTTTTCCCCTTCATCCATAGTGAAGCCTTCAAATACATACTTAGTCCCCGGTTTCAAGGGCATCCATTCGTTGTCGATAACAGTGGGATGATCAAAATTGTTAGGATTGAAGTTTTCGAATTTTTCAAATTCTTCCTCTGAGAATTCATCTTGTGCAAAAACAGTGCTGCTAGAAAAGCCGATGAAAGCATACATCATAGTAAATACAATCAAATAATATATGATTATAAATTGCTTTTGTTCAAAGTAACTGCGGATATTTCGCATGTTATCATTCTCCTATATTTGTTCTTATTAATAATTTGTATAACCGAATTTATTGAATCACTTAAATTTTAAATAAAAAATATTTTCACGTATGATTAATTCATAATTTTCTTAAACCCTCACTTTCAAATTCTAATTCATTTTCATCACTTTGATAAGATTCTCCAAACCGCCAAGAAATTCCTAAATAAAACACCGGCTCTTTGCGGTACAATTTGGTTTCCTGATTCAAATCAGGTGTGTTAACAGTCATTCGTTCTTTATAAGTCCCGAATAGATCAGATACCGTAAATGTGAGAGAGATTTGATCGTAAAAGAGTAATTGTTTAAGTCCTATATTTACATAAAAGATTGCTTCTTTCTGACCTTGTGGCGTCAGTACAGGAGATTCATAAGAAAGATTTAACTGTAAGAATGTTTTCCGGGTAATTTTAAAGAGAGAATACAATTCTACCATTCCAGAAGTGGTGCTTTTATTTTGAGAATAACCAAGGTTTGTGGCATCTATCTCGTTGTAAAACAAACTGCCGCTCAGATCGAAATCCCACCATTTTTGTACTTTAGCTGAAAGTATTGTTTCCAGTCCAGCAGATTTCTGATTTGAAAGATTTTCAATAGTTGTAATTATTGTACTATCACCATATAGATTTGAAACCGTGGTAAATGAGTCATATGTATAACGATAAAAAAGACTAGGGGTAAAAGTGATAGACTCACTGATCTTTTGATAAGTAAGTTCCAGTGAGTGTATTTGTTCCGGTCTCAATTCCGGATTACCTGATTCTGCATTTCTTGGATCTGTAAATTCGGGGAATGGATTAAGCTGATCGGCATCGGGACGATTTACCCTTTTACTATAGCTAAAATTAAAGTTTTGAGATTCATCAAGTTCGTAAGATAAACGAAATGAAGGGTATAATTTGAAATAGTCATTTTTTGTTAGTGAAAACGTGGGTTCAACTAGATTAGAAGTGATGAATGTTTGTTCGGCTCTCAGCCCAAGCTCAATATTGTAGTTTTCAATATCTTTGGAGACGAGAGCATAAATTCCATGAACATTCTGATCGAAGAGGAAAGTGCCCGCTAATTGATTGTTTATATAAAATATATCATCATTAATAAATTCTCCTGAGTATCCAGCCTCAAATTCAGTGTCTCCATCCACGGGTAAAGCATATTCAGAAATAAGATCAATTTGATTGCCACTCTTTTTAACAAATATTTGTTGTGAGATATTTTCTACCTCCGGGATGGTGTAATATTCTTCAAAATTAAGATCTTCTCTTTCATAATAACTTGCATATTCGGCTTCGATTACTAAATTATGATCCACGTTTCCATCAAAAATATGCTCAAATGATGCACCCCCCTCACCTTCACTTTCAAGTTCATCATTAGTGTTTTCGGAATGCAGGCTAGTGAGTGGTTGGTTTTGTACATCAAATTCATTTATATCCGAAAAGCCTTGGTGGAAAGAGTTTTGTAAAAAATAGTTTCCGGAGAATTCAAAACTACTCCGTGGATCTAACTGATAAATCATCCCTGCATCAAAAACGTGCGCTAATGGTTTAGTTGTAGTACTCCCGTTTTCATTGTAAAAGCTTAATTTCTGCCCGGTTGTTAAATCCTTTTTTATTCTTTCATCAGAATAAACGATTGCTCCTGAAGGGTGACGCAAGGAATAACTTAAAAAAGTGCTGAAATCTTCTTGGCCATAATTTAAAATAAGGTTGGTATTATATCTTTTTTCATTACCAATATTTCCAATTATTTGACCATTCATTCCCTTCTCGGAATCCTTCCTTTGAACAAGGTTAATTATCCCGCCTATGCCCTCGGGACTATATTTTGCTGACGGGTTTGTTATTACTTCTATACGTTCAATGGTGTACGCAGGAATTTGCTGTAAGGCAAGTGGAGCATTACGTCTCAGCCGAGAGGAAGGATTCCCATTTATTAAAAATGTGATGTTTGAAGTACCTCGAAGCGTTACATTTCCGTTTACGTCTACCGACACAGATGGTATGTTTTGTAAAATATCGCTAACTGAACCGGATTCACTGATAATATCTTTTCCTACGTTATAAATTTTTTTGTCAAGGGTAGTGACCAGAGTACTTTTTTCACCAGCAATATTGACTTCATCGAGTAAAATAGATGTTTTTTTTATAGCTAGTTTGTTGATTTTGGTATTAGTCTTATGCCGAAAGACAGGCGTTTGATGCTTTTCGAATCCTATAAAGCTAACTGTTATATAGTATTTCCCTTCATTTATATTTTTAAAGTGAAACTTGCCATCTAAATCAGTAACCGTACCGGCAACCAGTGTACTGTCAATATCTTTGGAAAGAACTACATTAGCATATTGCATTGGCTCACCAGTCTCAAACTCAACCACTTCTCCTGTTATACTTTGCTTTGTCTGTGCTAACATGTTGAATCCAGTAATTAGAATTACCGAAGAAAATAAGAAACACCTAACCATTTATTTTTTTCGATTCTGTTTGGTAAATGTTTTTTTAGCTTTTTTTTATTTAACCTATTATTTGTCCCAGTACTATTTTTTATAAAAGTATTAAAAAGTTATCAAGCTATCTTTACTTAGATAAAGTAATTGCACCATAAAAATTTCAAATCGATTTAGAGTTAATAGTCCACAGAGTATAATTATTATATAAAGGATTAATTATTAATATTTTTTATTGGATAATGTCGGTCTTATTCAAATGAATTCTTATTTTCGACAAGAATTCAAAAAAGGTTGATGGTAACCACGAATCAACACAATAATTATTGAAATTTTATGCACTTTAATTCAATTAAAAATATGACACCTAGATTAGTTTCAAAGTTTAAAGAAAATTATGCTTAAGGTTAGATCGAAGTCACTCTAAATAATGCGTTTGAAATAGTATCTTGAATAATCCCCAATTGCTCTCTGATAAATTGGGATTTGTCATTTTTACAAGCATCTTCATAAATATAATAAATCATTTTCAATGATTTATTCAAATTCTTTCTTTTAACCCTCACTGATTCAGAATTGATTTTCTGAAGTTTTTATTTCCCATATAGGAAAGAGCTTAAGCATGCTGGATTATATCAAATTTTATTCCAGAAACATATGTGTTATTTAAGCATAAATAATTAAAAGAGGTATAAGCGTTTGCATCTCAATTTGATATATATCTTCTTGGTGATTTCATATTGAGCAACAAATTATATTAGATATTAAATCTTATTACACACAGCATTGTATTGATGTACACCTTTCACTATTATTAAATATTAATAGATCTAGTTTTTTTTCTAGTGTTCTCTCTTATAATATATTTTAAACGTATTATTATATTTGAGAATTATAAAAATTGTATTATAAGTTCAGATATTCCCGCCCACCGTATTTCACTTGTTAAATATTAAATAAAATTTCATTTTCACATTTATTCATTATTTTAATTGGTAACTATATGACTAATCCTCATAATCTATTAATAGTATTATATGCCCTTACATTAATATTTAATAATTGTGGGAACAATG
>DATDOL010000176.1:0-3398 GCA_035293265.1 Ignavibacteriaceae bacterium
TACTAGGATTGCTTTACAATCACTACGAAGAATTAATTCATTTAATTCTTTATTCAGGAGCCGTGTATTAAGTGGAACCGGAACTGCACCCAAATGCCAGAGAGCAATCACAATCGAAATAAATTCCGGTTCATTGTTACCAAGAATAGCAATGTGATCGTTTTCCGCAATGTCCAGGTCAATAAATGTTCGAACCGTTTTATCGACTCTGTCTTTTAATTCTCCATAACTTAAATTTTCTTCTGAAGAGTAAATTGCTGGTAACTGATCATCCTGTGTTCCAAGGAACAGGTTTTTAAGTGAAGGGGTTTTCATCTTTAATTCAATTTAATTTTGCCTGCGTGAACAGGAAACTGATCTTCGATTAAATCGTTTGTAAAGAAATTTTTTACAGCTAAACCATGTGCCATGTTGTTGAGAGTATAACTTGCTGCAATGACAGCATTCGTTCTTCCTATTGCTGATTCAAATGAAGATGTAACAACGCATTCAACTTTATTCTTCTGTGCCAAATCAATTATTTCTAAAGTCGGCAATAATCCGCCGATCATCATCGGTTTTAAAATCAGAACATCGGCAGCTTTTTCATTTATTATTTTCTTTGCATCATCCTTTGTCCGGACTGATTCGTCTGCAGCAATTAGGATTTGGCAATTCTTTTTCAGTTCTTTCATATCGGTTAAATTGCTTACCGGCTGTTCTGCATATTCAAGCTCTAAAGATTCCATTGCTTTTAAATTATGAATTGCCTGATTAATATTCCATTTACCGTTTACATCAATCCGTAATTTAATTTCATCTCCGGTTTCATTTCTTATTCCCTTCAAACATTCAAGCTCTTCATTAAAATCATCCCTTCCGCATTTAATTTTTAAAGTTTTAAATTCCTGGTTGATAAATTCTCTGGCAATTATGGTACTCTCTGCGACCGAATTAAAACCTATTGCAGCATTTACCTCAATTTCATTTTTTAATTTAATTTTTAACAAGGAATTTATTGTTGTCAGCTTTTCTTTACAGATTAAGTTCAGAACCGCCTGTTCAATTCCATGCCTGAGTGCAGGTGTTTTTTCGAAATCAGCGAGATCTGAATTCAAGCTTTCCTGGAAGTTATTGAAATCAATTTTTAAATTAAGTTTCAATTTTTTAATGGTTGATTCTGCTTCTTCAAAACTTTCAGATCCGAAATCAGGGAAAGGGCAGGAATCACCAATTCCTTCCAATCCATTTTGATTTTTAATTCTGATGATAAATCCTTTTCGCTCGATGATTGTACTTTTGGAAGTCGTGAATGGTTTCTTCAAGCGAAGGATGTACGGAGAATATGTCAGTTGAAGTTCGTTCACAAAATCAGTCCAATAGACAAAAGCAATCCATATATTCCCGAAAATTTTGCTGAGAGTTCCAGAGTTTTGTTCAGTTCTTCATCTGTATAAATCATCAGCATCCTTATTAAGATAAACGCAATCGGGACTGTTAAGTATGGAAGAAACACCCAATAGCTGTAATCAAAATTTAAATGAAGGATCAATGAAACAGAATAACATATTATCATTAAAAAAATAAATTCAATCTTTGTAAAATATTTCCCGATGATAACAGCCATAGTAATTTTTCCTGCTTCTTTGTCTTCATTAATATCCCTGTAATTATTTACGACAAGAATATTCGTTGTAACTGCACCAACCGGTACAGAAATAATAAATGCAAGAAATGAAATTTCATGAGTGTGTAAATAGAATGTTCCCATCGTTCCGACAATTCCGAAGAAAATAAAAACGAACAAATCGCCCAAACCGTTATAAGCAAGCGGGAAAGGTCCTGCTGTGTAAGCGATTCCGGCAATGATGGAAATTATTCCAACAAATAAAATTAAAATTCCTGCCGAATAAACAAGATAAAGTCCGAGCAGAAATGCCAGCCCGAAAACAATTGTAATTCCAATTTTCATTTCTTTGACGGAAATTAATCCGGACACAAGAAGGCGGAGCGGTCCTTTGCGTTTTTCGTTATCAGCACCTTTCAGGTAATCATAAAGATCGTTTGTAAAGTTCGTTCCGATCTGGATCAGCACAGAGCAAATAAGAGCAACGATGGAATACTGAAGAAAAAATTTTCCCTGCGAAATCGCAAGCGCAGATCCAACCATAACCGGAACAAATGATGCCGGTAATGTTTTTGGTCTGCTGGCAAGAATCCAGCTTTGAATTTTTGAGATTTCTTCTTTCATTTTTTCTAAAACGATAGAACACAGATTACACGGATAACACCGATTTCCATAGATCATTTATCCGTGATAATCCGTTAAATCTGTGTCATCCGTGTTCTATTAATCACGGAAGTTTTGGGAACTTTTTAAAATCCGGTTTTCGTTTTTCAAGATAAGCTTTCTTACCTTCTTGTGCTTCTTCACTCATATAGTAAAGAAGAGTTGCGTTGCCGGCAAGCTCCTGTATTCCTGCCTGACCGTCAAGCTCAGCGTTGAACGCAGATTTTAAAACTCTTATTGCCATCGGGCTGTGCTGAAGAATTTGTTTCGCCCATTCAACTCCTTCTTTTTCAAGTTCTTTAACAGGAACAACTTTATTCACTAAACCCATAGCTTCAGCTTCTTTCGCATTATATTGTTTACAGAGATACCAGATTTCTCTTGCTTTCTTTTGTCCAACAATTCGTGCAAGATAGCTTGCACCAAATCCTGCATCGAAACTGCCGACTTTGGGACCGGTCTGTCCGAAGACTGCGTTGTCGGCTGCAATTGTTAAATCGCATACAACGTGCAGAACATGTCCGCCGCCGATTGCATAACCGGCAACAAGTGCAATAACTGGTTTCGGAATACTCCTTATTAATTTCTGAAGATCGAGGACGTTTAAGCTCTGTGTGCCTTTTTTCGATTTGTATCCTTTGTCTCCTCTTATCCGCTGGTCACCGCCTGAACAAAAAGCATACTTGCCGTCTTTTGCCGGACCAGCACCTGTTAATAAAATTACTCCAATTGACTGGTCTTCTCTGGCATCTGAAAATGCATCATACATTTCGCTTACTGTTTCCGGACGGAAAGAATTGCGAACTTCAGGGCGGTTGATAGTAATCTTCGCAATGCCATCCACCCGCCCAGCGGGGTCTACGATCTTTTCATAGATGATGTCTGTGTATCCGCCTGCGGCGGATTTTACTTTAATCCATTTAAAACTCATAATAAATCCTTGATTGATTGGTAAGGTAAAAATATTGAAAAAAAAAGAAACCTGCCTGATTAGTTAAATAAATGTATGTTTCGCTGAAACTTGCTTCTCAAATAAAACTTTCCAATCTTTTAATCGTTCCTGTAAGAGCACAAAAATGGATTCGGCTATATGAAATTAAATATCATTATTCTTTTTATACTCGTTCTC
>DATDOL010000177.1:0-2976 GCA_035293265.1 Ignavibacteriaceae bacterium
AGCACAGGGAGAATTAATTTCTTCTTCCTTATTTCAATTTTACCTTGAAGAGCAAAAAATAAATTCTGTTCTTCTACCCGCACTTAATTTTATGAGAATTGATACAAACGGCGAACCTGATAATTATTACATCAAAGAAAATATTAAGCGTGAACTGGATCTTCATCCCAATAATAAATTATTTATCACACAGGGGTACATTTGCAGAAATCTTTACGGAGAAATTGACAACCTGAAACGCGGCGGAAGTGATTACTCGGCTTCACTAATCGGAGCTGCAATTGGTGCAGAGGAAATCCAGATATGGACAGACGTCAGCGGACTTCATTTTAATGATCCACGTTATGTTAAAGGCACCAAGCCGATATCAAAACTTTCTTTTGATGAAGCTGCAGAGCTCGCATACTTCGGAGCAAAGATACTTCATCCGACAAGTATTCTGCCGGCAAAAAATGCTGACATTCCCGTAAGGTTAAAAAACACTCTCAAGCCATCTGACCCCGGAACTTTGATAACTTCTTCTGTGAATGGAAAGGGGATAAAAGCAATTGCAGCGAAAGACGGAATTACAGCTATCAAAATTAGATCAGACAGAATGCTGCTTGCATACGGATTCCTCAGAAAAGTTTTTGAAGTGTTTGAGAGATATAAAACCCCAATTGACATGATAACCACTTCTGAAGTTGCAGTTTCTGTTACAATCGATGACAAATCTCAGCTTGAAAAAATTATTGAAGAGCTAAAAGTTTACGGAGGGGTTGAAGTGAATGAAAACATGGCTATCATTTGTCTTGTAGGCTACAATATTATAGAACAGAAAGGATACATCGATGAAATATTTTCCGCTCTCAGGAGAGTTTCGATAAGGATGATTTCATTCGGCGGAAGCAGGCATAATATTTCTGTACTTATCAGCGCTGATGATAAAAGAAAAGCATTGGGATCACTTAACAAAATCTTCAGCTGATGTTTAATAAAATCAATATTGAAAAATTCAGCAAGTTGCAAACGCCGTTCTACTATTATGACCTTTCTTTGCTTAATAAAACACTCGAGACTTTAAAGGAAACTTCCGGTAAGAGTGGATATGTAATTCATTACGCAGTTAAAGCAAACTCGAATGACAAGATTTTGCGTATCATAAAAAGTTACGGGTTTGGTGCTGATTGTGTTAGCGGCAATGAAGTGATAAAAGCTGTTGAAACCGGGTTTGAAACTAAAAGCATAGTATTTGCAGGTGTAGGTAAATCTGATGGAGAAATTAAAACTGCTCTCAGGCATGATATTTTCTGTTTTAATGCTGAAAGCATTCAGGAACTCGAGGTAATAAATGAAATAGCCGGTACAATAAGTAAAAAGGCGGGCATTGCTTTAAGAATTAATCCGAATGTGAATGCTAAAACACATCATTACATTACAACAGGATTGGAAGAAAACAAGTTCGGAATTAACCAATGGGAGTTTGATGCAATCATTAATAAACTAAACTCTCTGAAAAATCTGAAACTTATCGGGCTTCATTTTCATATTGGCTCACAGGTGACAGATCCGGATGTATTTAAAGGTCTGTGTATACGGGTTAACGAAGTTCAGCAATGGTTTAATGACCATCAAATCACATTTGAACATTTAAATGTCGGCGGCGGATTAGGCGTTAATTATGAGGACCCGGATAAATTCAGTGTTCCTGATTTTAATTCTTTCTTTAACATCTTTAATACGTTTTTGAAATTGCAGCCGGAACAAAGCCTGCATTTTGAATTAGGCAGAACTATTGCTGCGCAATGCGGATCGCTTATCTCTAAAGTTCTTTACGTTAAGGATGGTATGAACACAAAGTTCGTAATTCTGGATGCTGGTATGACAGAGTTGATCCGCCCGGCACTCTACCAGGCTTATCATAAAATCGAAAATCTTTCATCAAACGGAAAAAAAGAAAAGTACGATGTTGTCGGTCCTATCTGCGAGACTTCGGATACATTCGGTAAGGCGGTATTATTGCCGTGGACAAAACGCGGCGATTTAATTGTCATCCGTTCGGCGGGTGCTTATGGTGAAGTAATGTCGTCCCGTTATAATCTTAGAGATCCTGTCAGATCAATTTACTCAGATGAAATCTGATTTTCGGGATGAACTCCGGATCTGCTTTGATTTGATGATATTATAATTGTTATTTAGATTCCGAATGAAATTATAAAATCACTGAAAGCATTAATGTTTGAAAAAGAAGGTAAACCTGTCTCCATAACAAATGAAAAGTTTACTCGTCTGGAGACGAAGTCTTCGATTCCGAAAAGCGGAAAACAAAAAGGGGAGACAACAGAAAATTTAACCCGCCTCGATATCAGCGAAGAACTAAGAAAAAAAATTCTACCTCATTGCCGGTTGCAATATGGAGAAATCTGGACCGACCCTGAAGGAAAACATAAGATTGGAGTCCTTGACGCATCAAATTCTTCAGACACAAAAAAATTATTCGGTGAGGAAAAAACCCGGCTTATCATAAATGATCCGCCCTATAATGTTGTTGCTGGAAATACCAATACAAAAAATTTATTCAAGATAGATATTCAGGACTACATCAGTTTTTCAAAAAAGTGGGTTCGGAATGCTGCATCTGTAATGGATAAAAATTCAAGTTTGTATGTCTGGCTTGGTGCCGATCAAAACGACGGGTTTCAGCCCCTGCCGGAGTTTATGATTATGATGAGAGAATTTAAAGAACTAAAAGCAAGAAGCTTCATAACAATGAGAAACCAGAGAGGATACGGTACGCAGAAAAACTGGATGTCTGTCAGGCAGGAATTGCTTTATTATACAAAAGGCGAACCTCCATTTAAAGTTGTTTATACTGACATTCCGAAAATCCTCGGCGGTTATTATAAAAAAATAAACGGGAAGACGACTGATAATTTTGAAAGAAGCAAGTCTGAGTTTATCCGTCCCGGAAATGTTTGGGTTGATATACAGCAGGTT
>DATDOL010000178.1:0-3914 GCA_035293265.1 Ignavibacteriaceae bacterium
GATTCAAAACTTTTTCTTAAGATAATTCACCCGGATGATCTTCATGAACTTAAAAAGAAGATCAATTCCTTCCTGAAAAGCAAGTTTCAGAATTCAATTGAGTTTGAGTTTAGAATTATTAATAAACACGGCAACATTGTCTGGGTAAGAAACAAAGTAAATCTTATGAGAAATTCTGAAGGTGGGATTTATAAACTTTACGGGCTGGTCAATGACATAACTTTGAAGAAAAGAGCTGAAGAAGAATTAAAACAATCTGCAGAAAATTTGAAAAAGATAAACGAAACAAAAGACAGGTTTATTTCAATTGTATCTCACGACCTTCGGACTCCGTTCAGCTCAATTCTTGGATTTACAGACCTGCTGACAAATGATGAAAGCTTAAGTGAGGACGAAAAGAAACAGTACATTAAGTACATCCAGGAATCTTCCAGGTCGATGCTCTCGCTTGTGAACTCATTACTTGACTGGACAAGATTGCAAACCGGCAGAATTAAATTCGAACCTCAAAAAATTTCTGCAAGAGAAATAATTGAAAGTTCCTTCAACGTACTTTCCGGTGCAGCTTTACAGAAAGGTGTTACGATAAAAATAGATGTTGAAAAGGAACATTTTATATTTGTTGATAAGAGTTTGATCTTGCAGCTTTTCAATAACTTGCTTTCAAATGCCATCAAGTTTACAGGAAGAGGAGATTTGATTTCAGTTAGTGTTCATCAAACTTCAGTTCCGCGATTCATTGAATTTTCTGTGCAAGACAACGGCAGAGGAATTAAACCCGAAAATATTGAAAAGCTTTTTAATGTAGATACAAAATTCACGTCAGAGGGCACGGCAGGTGAAAAAGGCAGCGGGCTTGGACTTTCTCTTGTTAAAGAAATTGTAGAAAAACATGGGGGCAAAGTCTGGGTAAAAAGTGAGTTTGGAAAAGGATCCGATTTCAGATTAACCCTGCCTGTTGCATCGGCAAATATTTTAATTGTTGACGACAATAAAATGGACAGGATTCTCTACTCAAAAATTCTGAAAAATATCACTCCGGATTATTCAGTTGAAATTGTTTCGAACGGAAGAGAAGCTTTAGAAAGAATAAAAACCTCTCCTCCTGCGCTCGTTATAACCGAACATACTATGCCCGAGATGAATGGATACGAGTTTATCAGTGCAGTGATGAAAGATGAATCAATACACTCTTTACCAATATTAATTCTCAGCCGTAAGGTGGACAGGGCTTCAATACAGGCTTATTCAGAACTTGGAATTGAATTCGTATTTCAGAAACCGGTTAACCTGGCAAATTTTAAATTGGCTGTTGAAAAATCTTTAAAGAAAGGTATCAGGGGAAACGGGGCAAAACCTATATAAGCCGGTACAGATACCAGCCCGGTAAAACTTCCCCGATAAAAATAAATTGACGAGGTGATATCACCGGTAATTCAGAATTCTCCGGTTTAAAAATATAACCGATCTCTCTTGATTCAATACCTGCGATCTGAATAAAAATACATCCGGGATAAGCCTCATCTTTGAAAATTCCGTACAGAGTTAGTTCATTAATTTTTTCTTTTATCATCTCCGCATTATTCTCAGAAAAGTATTGCAATAATCTTTCAAACTTATCGATCCTGTTCTTCAAATAATTTTTTAAATATTCGTCAGTGGAGGTCATCAGGTTCAGCAATTTCAGGGTTGAGGAATCTGACTCTGATAATGAACTAAGTTTTGAAAGAGAGTCAGCAGCAGTATAAATAAACCTCGGAAATATAAATCTTCTCACAGCTTCAATCTTCCAGCCTTCAGGGGAATTGACAAGATAACAATAGAAATCTATATCGGTTGAATTAACTTTTAAATTTACAGCAAATGCATTTTGATTTTCCCCTGAGCTGAACAAGTAAAAATAAACTTCACCTTTACCGTTCAACTCTTCCCCTATGGTTGGATAAGTAACTTCATCTTTCATTTCACCGGTAAAATATTTTTCTTTCTCAGGAAAGTTTTCACTTTTGAAAAACATTTGAATAAGCCATTCGGGTGAACCATCAGGAAAAGCTATTTCCTGGGCAAGTAAACTATGCGGATAATAAAAGATTAATACCAAAGAAAAAATATATTTTGCGATTGAATGATACATTTGTATCAACTCTTTTTTAACACCATTCCTGAAGACGGTCTCAGTATAACTGCACCGGAAACAGTTCCCAGTGAAACTTTCCCTGCCGAGATTTCATTTACCAGAATATCCCATTTTCCATCAGGCAGGGAGAACTTTTCATCTAACTTGGGATCGGCATTGAATAATACTATGAAACTTTGATTTTTGCTTTTTACTGAATAGCCTATAGCAAAAGGATTGCCCGTAATTTTAAAAAATTGGACATCATTGTATTCAGCTCTTCTGAAAACATCGAAATTTTTTCTTAGCTCGATCAATCCTTTATAATAATTAAAAAGTTCTGCATTAATTTTTGCGTGGTTATAATTGATGTAATTTGTTTCATTGTCTTTGTCATAGCTGTTATGGTCAATCATTCCTTTGTGAGGATCCTGTTCGGGGATGTTTAACGGAATAACTTTACTTCGGGCAAACTCCTGACCAGTATGAATCATCGTTATTCCACGTGATGTGAACAGGAATAAAGCAGCAAGCTTGTTCAGTTTTAATTGATGCGGTGAAAGTTTAATATGTTCATCAATCTTCTCAATCCTGGTTTCTTTTTTTACATCTCCTAAACCCAACCTGATAAAATCTCCGAGAGTGTAACCGTCGTGTGATTCAAGATAGTTAACAGAATGTCCCGGTTTTTGAAATAATCCTAAAGTATCTTTTGTTAATGTTCCGTTGACATAACTTTTAATTCTTTGCTGGTTGTTGTTGCCATACCACTTTCCGAAAATCCATCCGTGCCCATTATTGGGATTTTCACCTTTAATTCCATTTCTTATCTGATCATTCCAGCTTCCCCATCCACGAACAGAAAATCCGGCAGGATCATAACCGCCGCCCCATGGTTCGCAGACAAATATTACGTATGGATTTATTTTTTTTGCTTCGTGAATTATTTCCTCAATAGTTTCCCAATCAATTAATTTTCCGAGGTCAAATCTGAAACCATCAATGTGATATTCTTTCATCCAGTAAAGAATACTTTCCACAATTAATTTTCTTGCCATCGGTCTTTCAGTTTTGAAATCATTACCACACCCGCTTTGAGCAATAAGTTTTCCATTTTCATCAAGTCTGAAATAATATTCTTTGTCAATCTCTTTCAAATTTCCAATTTCATATTCTGAGATATGATTATACACAACATCCATAATCACAGCAATTTCCTCTTTATGAAATGCCTTAACCATATCTTTAAAATCCGTAACTGCTTTTGCATCTTTTCCGCTCCAGTGGTTCCACTCGATGTGACGTGTATTTTCACTGTAAAAACTTTCAGGTGCAAAGAATGCTGCCGTCATATATCCCCAATGATTTCTTTCATAAGAATTCCATGAATTGAATTTACCATTGGAAGAATCTTTAAATGGTGCCTCGATGTTGGCAAACTCTTGAGCAGGAAGAAGTTCAACGGCATTTACGCCGAGATTTTTTATGTAATCAATACCACCGGTTTTTCCTTTCTCAATGAGACCTTTATAAGTTCCTCTTTCATTTACACCGGAAGAATGATGTTCGGTCATATCGCGAATGTGCATTTCATAAATTATCAAATCACGCCAATCGGTTTTTATCCATTCATCATCTTCCCAATCATAATCACCTTCTTTGACAACAATCGCTCTTCGCGGATTGAAATATGTATTAAAAGTAGCAACGGCTTTTGCATAAGGATCCAGACAAACAATATCCTCAATGCAAGGAGTTTCGGGATGACAAACTTTAAACCCGTAAAACAATCCGTAAA
>DATDOL010000179.1:0-3055 GCA_035293265.1 Ignavibacteriaceae bacterium
GAAAAAAAGAATCAAACCAATTAAGATTAATTATTCGGAGTGATTTAATTTAAGGCGGGATATTCTCCCGCTTTTCTTTTATCTTTAAACATTATGATCAAAAAAGCAGCATTACATACATTAGGTTGTAAGCTTAACTTCTCAGAAACTTCCACTATAGGCAAACAGTTTTTAAGCCGTGGTTTCTCTGTTGTTGATGTGAACGAGAAAGCGGATGTATATCTTTTCAACACTTGTACCGTTACAGAAAATGCGGAGAGAGAATGCAGACAGCTGGTACGCCGGGCACTAAGAAATAATCCTGAAGCTTACATAATTGTTACCGGATGCTACGCGCAACTGAGGTCTGAAGAAATCGCTGCAATTGATGGAGTTGATGCAGTACTTGGCAGTAATGAAAAATTTAATTTGTTCTCCATTATTAAGAATTTTGAGAAAAAAGGTTTGGCATGTATTCAGGTCAGTTCAACTGAAGACTCAAATTATTTTGACCCGGCAAGTTCCACTGAAGCTGATTCACGAACAAGAGCATTCTTAAAAATTCAGGACGGCTGTGATTATAATTGTTCGTTCTGTACAATACCGCTTGCACGTGGTAAAAGCCGGAGTCAGCCAGCTGAACAGCTTATTCAATCGTTCACAAACCTGGTTGAACATGGATATAAAGAAATTATCCTGACCGGTGTGAACGTTGGTGATTATGGAAAAAAAGAGAATATCAGTTTATTTAAACTTTTACAAAAATTAATAAAAATCGAAGGTGAGTTCAGAATAAGAATCAGCTCGATTGAACCGAACTTGTTGACTGATGACTTAATTCATCTTGCAGCATCAACGGAAAAGATTTGTAATCATTTTCATATTCCTCTGCAGAGCGGTAGTTTAAGAATATTAAAAGCAATGCAAAGAAGATATTCGATTCGTGATTATGAAGAATTAATTTACAAACTAAACAGCCGTATTAATGATGTTGGAATCGGAGTGGATGTGATAGTCGGTTTTCCGGGTGAATCTGAAGAGGATTTTATTCATACTCATAATTTTTTAAGGGATCTTCCAATTTCATATTTACATGTATTTACATATTCAGAAAGACCAGATACAAAAGCTATCAATTTACCCGGAAGCGTAGATGTTGTTGAAAGGAAAAGAAGAAATAATATTTTAAGAATATTAAGTGAAAAAAAACGAAGCCAATTTTATGAAAATATGTTAGGCAAAGAGTTAGATGTACTCTTCGAATCTGAAAATGTGAAAAATTCTATGCTTGGTTTTTCATCTAATTACGTCAGAATTTGCAATGACTATGACGAGGAATTCACTAACAAGCTGACCAAAGTGGAAATTAAAGGAATTGAAAACGGTATGTGTTATGGAAATATTCTGGATATAAAAAATTCAATTGATTTAATACCCGCAATAACCTAATATTTCTTCCGAAAATATGAAAATTAATTTCCTGATATTCCTCTTAATGACAGGCACAGCTTTGTCTCAAGACCAGTCTTTTCAATCTATTATGCAGCTTGAATCCGAGATAAATTCAAATCTAAAAAATTATCAGACTGAGTCTCCAAAATTTACCACCGATTTAGAAAATGAAAAGAAAAGTGTTGGACTCGGAATAATTTATTCACTTCTGCTGCCGGGGATGGGCGAACTATATGCTGATGCGTATGATATGGGAAAGTATTTTACTATTGCTGATGGAATACTTTGGGGAACTTACATCGGTATGAGCTCATATACGAGCTGGCAGGAAGACAATTATAAATCCTATGCAGCTGTAAATGCAGGTGTGGATAACAGCAATAAAGATGCAGATTACTATGCTACAATCAGTGAGTATTCAAATATCGAATCGTATAACGATCAAAAAGCACTTGAAAGAAACTTTGACGAGATGTATAATGAACAAGTGTATTTCTGGAAATGGCAGACAAGTGAAGAAAGAGAAACTTACCGTGATATGTGGTTATCGAGCGAACAGACAAGTAACGATCTTCGATTTATTGTCGGGGGTTTATTGCTGAACAGAGTTGTCAGTGCAATAAATGCCGCCAGGTTAGTTTCGAAGTATAACAGTCGATTAGAGGAACAGACCAGCTGGAACATTTCAGTCGGGTTTCAAAGCATACCGAATTTACCAACAAATCTTTCACTCCGGTTTTCACAATCATTTTAAAATGAAAAAGGCTTTGTTTATCAAAGCTAAATTCCTTACTAGTTAAATTAAAAATTATTTTAGCAGAAGCATCTTCTTAACGATGTATGATTTATCTGTTTTCAATGAATAGTAATAAACACCGGATGACAAATCCTCTGCCTTAAAATTCACTGAATGATTTCCATTGCTCATACTACTGTTTAATAAATTCAGAACCACTTCTCCATTGGAATTATATATATCCAGCTTCACGTAAGAATCTGCTTGCAAATAAAAATTAATAGTTGTAGACGGATTAAACGGATTTGGATAGTTTTGATAAAGTATATAACTATTAAGCGAGTTGAATTCATCATTGAGATCAGAAACTCCATCTAAAATTCTGATCGGGAACTTGGGTCCAAAGTTCCATCTGTCAAGAGGATCCGGGATAGAATCCCAAACCAGGCTGATCCCGCAGGAATAAATTGTATCCCATTCACCAGCAGTTTCGGAAGCCGTGTAGCCGAAATCCCAGTAAATTGTATCACGTATTGTTGGAAATGGAAGAGTGAATGCCTGTGTTAATTCATTCATAGAAAGAGGATGCTGAAATGAAAAAGTATCAACTAAAACCATTTCGCCGAATCTTCCTGCAACATTATAACCGCCTCCCTCAGCAGGACCGCCGGTCATAAACATCTTGTAATATCCTGTTTGACCGGCATCAAGCGTGTCAGGACCTTCAACCCACACATAAACATTTAAATCCCTGTCTAATGCATGGCAGACACAACCACTGCCATTTAATTCCGTACAGCCAATCAATTCCGGATCATTGATATTTGCAACAACGACCAATGAAACGAACGCAATGAATACAAAAGCTAAAATGTAATTTATTTTCAT
>DATDOL010000180.1:0-3430 GCA_035293265.1 Ignavibacteriaceae bacterium
TCAAGATATCCAAAAAGAGCAAGCGATAGTTCTGTATAAAATTCTTTGTAATTATTTTCATTCATCAGTTTATCAGCATTTTTAAGTCTGCTTTTTGCAACCTTCTGTGCTTTCTGATAACGCATTAAAGTAAGATTTCCAGCGAGTTTATCCGATCTTCTTTTCCATCCGACTATTAAAGCAAGTGCTAATAGTGGAAAAGCACCTGCAATCCAGAAACCTGTTCTGGTTAAATCATAATCAGCCTTCTTATCGATATCATCATAAGAAGTTTTGATAAATCTGATATCATCTCCAAGCTGACGAATACTTTCCTTAGTGGTAAATTCAGCCGTCGGAATTTTTTCTCCTTGTTCAATATTTATTGTGAATGAGTTGGATTTTAAAGTATAATATTTTTTTTGTGAGGGATCGAAATATGAAAATTCCATCGGCGGGATTTCTCTGATTCCAACAACACGCGGAACGAAAAGATACTCAGCTGTTTTAGTTCCTGAAATCGTTCCTGTACGGGATACTTTCTCAGAAGTTTTCGGATCATACTTTTCAAATCCGGTTGGAAGATTCAGTTCCGGAAGCTCGAGCAGTTTGATATTGCCGGTTCCGGAAATCGAAACAGTCAATGTTAGTGGTTCATTTGTTTTGGTAATGGTTCTGTTCAAATCTGATTTGAGAGAATAATTACCAACAGAACCTTTGAACGAATCCGGTTTACCTTCCTGCGGGAAATCCAAAACATCAATTCTCACCAAATTTGATTTTGCAGTAAACTCAACTGTTTCACTTCGTCCAAATGGATCACCAAAAAAATCATCCCACAGGTTGCTTCCTCTCTTTTTCTGAATCTGTATGGGGACCGTCAATTCAAAAGGAGTAACTTCAAGCTTACCTGCCTGTGATGGAAACAATGCCACCTTTTTCAGCAGCCCGACATGATATTTTTTTCCATCAATCATATTTACATTGAAATCTATATTAGTCGGAGTCTCGAGCTCTTCGATCCAGAAACCCTGGTATTGCGGAAGTTTATTAATTGACATTTGTGAAGCGATATTAAGCCGGGTGAATAATTTATAAGTCACGGTAACCTGCTCGCCTTTGTAAACTTTTGATTTATCAACGGTTGCTTTTATAAAAACATTTTCTGCAATCTTTTGCTGTGTGATCCCGGAATCGTCCACTTGCTGAGATGGTTTATCAGCTCCTTTAACAACTTTAATAATGAGAGAATTAGTTTCATATTTATTTCCATCCTGAACAATACTTGCACTACCAATTGTAAATGTTCCTAAACTTTTAGCTTGTAAAAGGTAGTTGTATGTGATCGATGCAGACTGCACTCCATTGATGAACTGAATACTTGTAGATTGGTTTGGTCCCGATAATATCAGGAAATTATTAAAAGCAGGCTGCTTAAACTGGGAAAGATTATTCACACTCTTTCCTGAAAAAGTAAATGAAACTTCAAATCGTTCATTATCGGCAACGGTGGTTTCTCTCACCGATGCAATAAAATCTTGTGCAAATAATGCAGTGGAGAGAATGAAAGTATATGATAAAATAAACTTAACCATCACCAGTCTTTTTCTGTTTTTATTTTTTGACTTTTAACTTTTCTAAGCTCTTTTTGAAGATCTTTTTCATTGTCTTTCAAGGCTTCAAGAATACGTTTTGCTTCTTCCTTTGAAATTTTTTGTTCCGGTGCTTGCTGCTGCTGATTTTGCTGCTGATCTTTTTGTTCCGGCTGCGGATCCTGGTTTTGCTGATCCTGTTCATTCTTATCCTGATCATTTTCTTTTTTATCATCCTGGTTTTGCTGCTGATTTTCTTCAGGATTATTTTTTTGGGTCAACGCATAAGAAAGATTATACTTTGCGTCCATATCATCCGGATTAAGCTTCAACGATTCTTTATATGCAGCAATACTCTGATCCAATTGATTCGATTTTAGAAGTGAGTTGCCGATATTATAATAAACATTTGCTTTATCGATGTCATTTTTCGCTGAAGCAAGAGAGTTCTGAAAAGATTTTATTGCTTCGTCATGTTTTTGCTGTTTATAGAATGCATCGCCAAGATTAAACTTCGCTTCGAAATTTTCAGGAGATTGTTCCGACACCTTTTTAAAATTTACCTCGGCGTCGACATAATTTTGATTTAAATAATAATCCACACCATCATTTATTAAACCGCGTGTTGATTGTGCCAACGATACAATTGGAGTACTGAACAAGAATATGGTAATAAAAAAACTCACCCTAAATCCCTCTCTTAAAAAGAGAGGGACTTTTAAAATGACCCCGTCTCTTTCTAAGCGAAGGGGATGGGGAATGAGTTCCAATATTTTTCCAATGATTATAGGGTTAATCTGCAAAATCTTAATCAAACTCATTGCTCTAGTCCTAACATTTTATTAACCTTTGCATACAAAGGTGATTTCTTCTCTGAAATTAAAAACTCAATTACAAGTAATATAATAGCTGGTATTAAAAAATAATAAAAGCGGTCCTCGTAATCAGTTACTTTTTTTACACCAAACTCAGATTGCTCGAGTTCGGAAAGTTCGGAATAAATTTTATCAAGATAGTCTTCATAATTACTACCGCGAAAATATTTTCCATTTCCTTCATCAGCCATTTGTTTAAGAATGTTTTCATCCAGTTTTGTTAATACCGTATTACCCTGTTTGTCTTTTTTAAAACCTGTAAGCTGGCCGTTCTTGTTATATATAGGAATTGGTACGCCACCTGATGAACCTAATCCTATGGTATAAATCTTAATTTCTTTTGTATCAGCATCACTCACAGCAGCCATAACATCGCCTTCATGATCTTCACCATCGGTTATTGCAATAATAACTTTCTGGGTACTCAATGTATCGAATGATTGAAGTGCAAGTTTAAGGGCAGACGCTATTGCTGTTCCCTGTGTCGGAACGGAATTAACATCAACTGCTGAAAGGAACAAGTTTGCAGCAGAATAATCTGTTGTAAGCGGAAACTGAATATATGCCTGTCCTGCAAAAATAATTAATCCTATTCTGTCACCGCGAAGCTTATTGATAAGATTTGAAATCTGGTATTTCGCTTTTTCAAGACGACTCGGTTTAATATCTTCAGCAAGCATGCTGTTTGATACGTCGAGCAGAATAAAAACATCAATACCTGTCTGCTTAACTTCCTGCATCCTTGTACCAACCTGTGGATTAGCTGCTGCAAGAATAAGACATGCGATTCCGATCAGTACTAATGAATATTTAATCCATTGCTTTATACCGCTGTATGAAGGCAGAATAATTTTTAAAAGATTTTTATCCGCAAATTTTTCAATCAGCTTATTCCTGTTACTGCTAAGAAACCAGAATGCAATTGCAAATAACGGCAACAGGTATAAAGCATTCAGATATTCAGGATGAGCAAATCTAAACATA
>DATDOL010000181.1:0-4151 GCA_035293265.1 Ignavibacteriaceae bacterium
GATCCCGAATTTGCTGTAAGAATGTTAAGAGCTGCCGAAAAAGGCGGAGCTGATGTGCTGGTCCTTTGCGATACAAACGGAGGTTCCCTTCCTGATGAAGTATTCAAAATAGTAACTGAACTGAAAAAAACATTTAACAAAAAGTTGGGAATTCATACTCATAACGACAGCGAACTGGCAGTTGCAAATTCTTTAGCAGCCATAAATGCCGGCGCTGTTCATGTTCAGGGAACTATAAATGGTGTTGGTGAAAGATGCGGTAATGCTAATCTTTGCAGTATAATCCCGAATCTTATTCTTAAGTTAAGAAAAGGATTTGTCCAGGATATTAATCTCGATCATCTCACTTCCCTTTCAAACTACGTTTATGAATTGATGAATCTTGTGCCGAACACAAGAGCTGCGTTTGTAGGCAGATCGGCTTTTGCTCATAAAGGCGGCATACACGTTAGCGCTGTGCTCAAAAACAGTAAAATGTATGAACATATTAAACCGGAAAAAGTCGGGAACAAACAGAGAGTTTTGGTATCCGATCTTTCCGGACAAAGTAATATTAAATATAAAGCAAAAGAATTAGGCATCGATCTTTCCGACAATAAAGAGATAAGCAAAAAATTAGTCGATCATATTAAATATCTTGAACACAGCGGATTTCAATACGACGGCGCAGAAGCTTCATTTGAATTACTGCTTCGTTCTGAAATCGGCGAGTTTACACCTTTCTTTGAAGTTCAGGATTCAAAAGTAAATGTAGTTTATGATAACCATGGCAGATCGTATTCCGAGGCTGTTCTAAAATTAACAGTTGACGGGGAACTTGAACATACAGCTTCCGATGGCGACGGTCCGGTTAACGCTCTTGATAATGCTTTACGTAAAGCTTTGATGAGGTTCTACCCGGAAATATCATTAATAAAACTCGTTGATTACAAAGTCCGTGTGCTTGATGGAAACGATGGAACCGTTGCAAAAGTAAGAGTTATGATCGAATCGAGTGATGGCACCGAAACCTGGACAACAGTTGGTGTTTCCGAAAACATAATTGAAGCAAGCTTCCAGGCTCTCAGCGATAGCCTGAATTTCAAATTATTTAAATATCATAAATCAGACAGCCCTAAACGGGTAGCACAGAATATTGCATAAATATCGATTCGAATGCAATAATATTCAAATTTTTCATTTTTTCTTGAAAATATATTCATTTATCTGTTGACATAAAGAATTTTAGAATATAGATTAGGGGTAAATTTTAGTAATCAAAAGTAATGAATTATCTAAAAATAAATATAGTATCTGCTGTTATATCTTCATTTCGTCCAGTCATCCGCTTACCCCTGTGAGGGGTATAAATATTTTCAATTCGTTTTTTCTAAAAATAAGTTAATAAAATAAAGGAGTACAATGATTTCCGTAGGCATTATCGGCGGGACTGGATATACAGGCAAAAAATTAATTCAATATTGCAGCAACCATCCTTTCGTGGATGATTACAAAATATATTCCGGCAAAAGTGCAGGAGAAAATCTTTACGATTACTTCCCCGGTTTAGTCGGCTTAATTAATAATACTAAAATAAACTCTGTAAACGATCTTTCTTATGAACATGATCTTTATTTCATAGCACTGCCACATGGTGAGTCGCTTAATTACGTTCCAAGTTTAATAGCAAATGGAAAATATGTCATAGATCTTGGTGGGGATTATCGTCTTGATGTTGATAAACTCTATGAACAATCGTATAAATATTCTCATACCTCGCCCGATTTATTAAAAACAAAGATATACGGACTCGCAGATTACCCGGAAATAAATTACGAAGACTTTAAGCTGGTTGCTAATCCCGGTTGTTACCCAACAGCAGTTCTCCTTTCTCTGCTTCCTTTAGTAGAAAATTTATCTGAAAAGATTTTGACTGTAAGTTGTATAGCTTACTCCGGGACAAGCGGCGCTGGTAAAAAAGCAACAACCGAATTAATGCTCTCCGAAATGGATGGAAATGTAAAAGCCTACAAAGTGAACGGGCATCAGCATGAACCTGAAATTCTTCAGCAGCTTGCTAAAAAAGGATTTAACTCTTCATTCTCATTTACAACTCATCTTTTACCTGTTGCTACAGGAATTTATTTAACCACTTCAGTTCACTTAACTGAAGCTATTCATTCTGAAGAAGTGAACGAGATTTACAATGATGTTTATAAAAATTCTTCTTTCATCAGGTTAAGAAATACGCCACCCGAATTAAAGTGGGTTGTTGATACGAATTTCTGCGATATAAATGTAACTGTAAAAGATAAAGTAATCATTATAACTACAGCCATAGATAATCTTATTAAAGGTGCATCCGGTCAGGCTGTTCAGAATATGAACAAAATATTTGGCTGGGATGAAACACTTGGAATTTTAAACAAGGAGATTAAAGATGCTGCAGTTTATTGAAAATGGTTCAATCTCATCCGTGCAGGGAATTAAGGCTGCCGGAATTAACTGCGGAATTAAAAAGCAGAAAAAAGATCTTTCTTTAATATACTCCGACGTTCCGTGTAATGCAGCCGGTACATTTACTCTCAACAAAGTTATTGCTGCACCATTGGTAATATCAAAAGAAATTATTACTAAAAAGAAAAAGGTTAGAGCAATTTTGGTTAACTCCGGTAATGCTAATGCCTGCACCGGGGAAACAGGTTTAGCCAATGCAGTTAAGATGCAGCAATATTGTGCTGAAAAACTTGGATTGCAACATGATGAAGTAATTATTAGTTCAACAGGAGTTATAGGTCAGCAGTTGCCGATGCAAAATCTTTTAGCAGGAATTGATACTATCTCAGGTGCTGTAGATTATTGCAAAGGAAATGATGCTGCCGAAGCAATTATGACAACGGACAAAAAGAAAAAATCTTTTGCGGTAAAAGTCAGATTACTGAAAGGTGAAGTTGTTATAGGCGGGATTTGTAAAGGAAGCGGTATGATTATGCCGAACATGGCAACAATGCTTGCTTTCCTTGCTACCGATGCATCAATCGAGCAAGCTCTGCTTCAGGAATTACTGAGCGAGGCTGTAAATGAATCTTTCAATAAAATCTCTGTTGACGGCGAAACAAGCACAAACGATATGGTAGTTCTTATTGAGAATGGTAAATCAGGATTAAAGATCAATAAGAACAGTAAAGACTATGAAATATTTAAATCCGCATTAACAACGATTTGCCGGGAAATGGCAAAATCGATTGCATCCGACGGTGAAGGAGCTACCAAGTTGATTACCATTTCAATTAATAAAGCAAAAACGAGAAAAGATGCTGATGTGATTGCGCGTGCTATTGCTAACTCTCCCCTCTTCAAAACAGCAATGAACGGAAACGATGCTAACTGGGGTAGAATACTTTCGGCAGCAGGAAACAGCGGCGCTGATTTTGTCCCTGAAAAAGTTACAATAAAGTTTGACGAGCTTTCAATACTCAAACCGAATTATACTAACGGGTTTAATGAAGAAGAAGCAAAAAAAATCTTATCCAAGGATAATGTTACTGTATCTCTCGATCTTAACGAAGGGGAGGAATCTTCCACATGGTGGACGTGCGACTTTTCCGAAGAGTATATTAAAATAAACGCAAACTATAGGACTTAAAATGAAAACTGTAATTATCAAACTGAGTGGAAAAACTCTCGACACATTTTGTTCCGATCCAAAATGGATGAATAATCTTTCCGAGATCAGGAAAAATTATGATGCAATTGTAATTGTACACGGCGGCGGAAATAAAATTACGAGCTGGTCGTCAGCACTGGATCTTAAATCTGAGTTTGTGAACGGGCAACGAGTAACAGACGAGAAAACAATGGAAGTCGTTGCCGCTGTTCAATCCGGTTTGCTGAACACAAAGATTGTTGCAACACTGCATTCAAATGGTATTGATGCAATCGGGCTAACAGGAATAGATAAAGGATTATTCATCGCAGATTATCTTGATAAAGATTTAGGTTTTGTAGGAAACCCGAAATTTACAGGGAAGACAGATTGGTTGGTTTCTTTGCTAAAAGAAAATATCGTCCCTGTTTTTTCAAGTATTTGCAGGGATAATAGCGGTAACCTGATGAATGTTAACGCCGATCTTTTTACAAAAGAACTGGCACTGGCTTTAAATGCCGAAACA
>DATDOL010000182.1:0-2685 GCA_035293265.1 Ignavibacteriaceae bacterium
TCATTATCCCGGTCATGAAAAACCGCACAGCTTCCGGCATTGTTGGCAGGTAAGGTTTGTGGATTTATAAAGTTTCCGCTTCCATCATTTTCATATAATGTAAAGTTTGCAGTTCCAAAATTGCTTGTTGCTAAATCAAGATCACCATCGCCGTCAACATCGCCACCTTCAATAGAGATTGGAAAATTGCCAACAGGATAATGAACCGGTGGCTGCATATTTCCTAACGCATCACAAAATACAACCGAAAGAGTTCCTGCGCCTGCATTTGCACTTGCTGCGTCGGGTATTCCATCGCCATTAAAATCACCTGCAATCACCATCCAGGGATTTGCACCGACAATTGCTTCTGATTTAAAAGTAAATCCGCCGTTTCCATCTCCTAAAAGCAAAATTATTTTACTGCTGTTGTAAGCACCGACAAACAAATCCATTATTCCATCACCATTAACATCAGCAGATGCAAGAGCCGTCTCACCGTTTCCGTTTGCGTCAAAGTTAACTGCGGGAGCGAAGGTGCCATTTCCATTATTAATAAGTAAAGATAAATTGCTCGAAGTTCTGTTTGCAGTTACAATATCCGTGAAGCCGTCTCCATCAGCATCGAGGACAACAAGTCCTCTTATTCCATTCCCAACAGTATAGTTTTGAATATCAGAAAATCCTCCAAGCCCATCACCGAGGAAAACGGTTGCCTGTGTGTTTTGGCTATTGCCGACCGCAATATCCATAAATCCATCAAGATTAAAATCAGCACCTTCATTAGTGCTTGGACGTGAGCCGTTGTTAATCTGGAAAATATCAAAAGTTGTATAGTGACCAGCTCCATCATTCATAAATATTCTGATGTCGTTTGATATTTCGTTCGGAACGAGGAAATCACTCCAGCCATCCTGATCGAAATCACCTGCATAAGTTCCGTAAGTCTGAATCCAGCCCTCACCGGGTTGACGAACCTCAATGGTTCCTATCCTTGTGAGATCCATTGATGATGGTTCTGTTTTTATCCAGAAATTCCAGGAATAAGCAAATGCAAGATTATTTCCCTGAGAATCTTTAATTCCTTTTGATAAAGAAACAGTTATCCATTCACCATAAAAAAAGTCATTATCAGGATTAAAGAGAATTGATTGGTTATTGCCATTGAAACTGATTGCGCCCTTATGTACGCCAGACCATCTTCCCCAGACCTGGAATGTAGTATCAGTAAATGAAGTTATATCCACAGCAATACTGAAATTAATTACAACATCAGTTGAGGGTAAATATTCAATTGACTGTGAAGCAGGAAGCACGGTGTTCACAGAAAAACCGCCGCCAGCAATCAATTGCAGATTGAAAATTACCCCTATGGAAAATGTAAATACTGACTTCATTTTTTATCTCTTATTTTTAATTGAATTTGACAATTTTAAACCCGAATGAACATATCAAAAAATGCTGTATAATGAAAGCATCAAAATTTAACTTTAACAGCTAAAATATTTAATTTTCATACACTAAAAATTCTCTTTATTAAAATCTTCAGGGATTTAATATGAAACCTCTTGTCTTATTCCCCGCTATTGCGCTCACATTCTTATTCACAACAAATCTATTTGCACAAGATGAAAAGAATAAAGGAATATTTGTTGAACCGAAGGATGGTTATTTCAACAATGAAATAATGAAAAGCATAAAAGAGTTTAACGACACAACCAAAAAACCGGCAAAAGAATTTAAATTAGATTTCTCTGGAATGGACATTCCAAAATCAAAAAATGAATTTACCAGCTACTGGTACACTGAGCCGGTCTCACAGGGCAATACAGGAACCTGCTGGTGCTTTTCTACCACATCTTATTTTGAATCAGAAATTTTCAGACTGCAAAATATAAAAGTTAAGCTTTCCGAAATGTTTACTGCCTACTGGGAATATGTTGAGAAGGCAAAGCGCTTCATAAGCGAAAGAGGAAACTCAGCTTTTGAAGAAGGTTCTGAAGCTAATGCAGTTACAAGAATCTGGAAAATGTACGGAATAGTTCCTGCTGAAAGTTATCCGGGAATGTCGCCTGGACAAAAATTCCATGATCACAGTAAAATGATTAAGGAGATGAAATCCTATCTGAGCAATATTAAAAAAACTAACACCTGGGACGAGGAACAGGTGATAAAAAATATAAAATCAATTCTTAATTATTATATGGGTGAACCGCCAATGGAAATTACTGTTGAAGGGAAAAAGTATTCACCTAAAGATTATCTCAACAACTATCTTAAACTAAAACTTGATGACTATGTCGACATTCTTTCATATTTGCAGCAGCCATTTTATCAAAAAGTTGAGTATGAAGTTCCCGATAACTGGTGGCACAGCAGAGATTATTATAACGTCCGACTCGATGAATTTATGACTGCGTTAAAAAATGCAATCAGAAATGGTTACACAATGGCTCTTGGAGGCGATGTTTCGGAAGCTGGATATGATCCGTGGCATAAGGTTGGAATAGTTCCGACTTTCGATATTCCATCTGAATACATTGACGATCATTCCCGTCAGTTTCGCTTCAGTAACAAAACTACAACCGATGATCACGGAATTCATCTTGTAGGATATATGGAAAAGGATGGCGTTGACTGGTATTTGATAAAAGATTCCGCTGCCGGCTCAAGAAATATCGGTGAACAAGGTTTTTATTTTTATCA
>DATDOL010000183.1:0-6281 GCA_035293265.1 Ignavibacteriaceae bacterium
GTTTTAGGTTAAAAATACTGTTGATATGATTCTGTAATCCTTCAGAGTATTCGGTTTTTTGTCCTAGCTGATCCCAGCTTTTAAAGTCACGTGATGAATCATCAAGATTACTAATCAGCATTTTAAACTCATCAGGTGAAAGGAACTGTCCTGTACTATTTAATAATTTCAGAGCATTCCATTCGTTAGGATTATGACTTGCAGAAATAGCAATCCCGCCGTCTGCATTCAGCTCTTTGACATTGAACTGCACTGTAGGTGTCGGGCAGATACCAATATCAATTACAGCTATACCTTTTGCTAACAAAGTTCCTGTCACAATTTGATCAACCATTTCACCGGAAATACGAGCATCTCTGCCAATTACGACTTTTCCATTTTTAATAAAATCAGCATAGGCTGAAGTGTATGAAACCAAGGTGTAAGGATCAAGCCCGTTTCCGACAATACCACGTACACCAGAAATGCTTACCATTAACGTTCCCATTTATACTCCATTTAAAGTTTAAATGATTCGATTATTCAAAGATAAATATTTAATAAGTAAATTTTCGAAGTTATCTTTGCTTTATTACTTATTAACAGAACCCCCAATAAGAAAAAATATTCATAAAAATATGTATGATAGAATTAGAAGAATTAACCGGTTATTACTCAAAGTCTTCGGAATTCCAAAGAAGAATAAAAAGAATCCTGATCCGGTTGATCTTCTGATTGCCACAATTCTATCACAAAATACAAATGATAAAAACTCATACCAGGCTTATAAAAATCTAAAAGAAAAATTTAAAAGCTGGGAGGAGGTTGCTGAATTACCTCTTTCAAAAATAGAAAAGACAATTAAAGTGGCCGGATTGGGAAAACAAAAGTCAAAGGCAATAAAAAACTTTCTGACAAAGATAATAAATAATATGCCGGACAAACCTACACTTAATGCACGAAGTAAACTGACAAAGACAAGTCTCACTAAAAGCGGAAAGATTTCGTTGGATCATTTTTCTGAGATGGATAATGATAAAATCCTGAATGAATTAACATCTTTTAAAGGGATTGGAATTAAAACTGCAGCTTGTGTTCTTTTATTTTCATTGGATAGAAATGTTTGCCCGGTAGATACGCACGTTCATCGAACCCTGAATAGGATCGGTTTGGTTAAAACCAGTTCGCCGGAAAAAACTTTTTACATTATTAATGAACAATTACCTGATGGTATTGCTCATCAATTCCATACAAATCTTATCAGGTTAGGCAGGGAAATATGCAAACCATCAAAACCTAAATGTTCTATTTGTCCTTTGCTTCACAATTGTAAATATGATGAAAAGAATCTTGATCTGGTGTCAGGTAAAATTAAAAATGATTTTATGCTGCTGGATGAAATTCACTAATCAGCGCTTAAAAAAAGTAAAATAATATGATGAGCTTTCTTATTGAATGCTTTACTCTAATACCTAATTGATGTAAATTAGTATCAATTAATCAACTCTTAAAATAAATTCTGGAGAAATTTAATGGCGGAAAAATTAGGTATCCTCGGGTATGACTATGTTGAGTTTTATGTCGGCTCGGCTAAAATGTGGGCTTATTGGCATTCAAAAGCTATAGGGATGGAAATTGTTGGCTATTCAGGACCTGAAACAGGTGTAAAAGGGAAAGTATCTTATTACCTTGAAAAAAATCATTTCAGAGTTGTGCTAACATCTGCGATTAATCCGAGTCAGTACGAAATTTCTTCTTTCGTTGAACGGCACGGTGATGGTGTAAAAAGATGGTCTTTAAAAGTTACAGACGTAAAAAAAGCATTCGAAGCTTCAGTTAAGAACGGTGCAATTCCTCAAAGGGCCCCTAAAAAGTTTGAAAACGAAAATGGATTTATTGAAGAAGCGGCGATTAAACTTTATGATGACGCTGAAATTGTTTTTGTTAACAGAGATAATTACAAAGGAATTTTTAAACCCGGATTTGGAAAACCAGTTCAAAAAATTGAATTAAAAACTGAAGACACCGGTTTGATGGCTGTGGATCATATTGTTGGTAATGTCAGAACAAATGAAATGGACCTCTGGGCAAATTATTTAAATAAGAGTTTGAATTTCGAAACATTTATCGAATTTGGTGCTGGTGATATATCAACACAATACTCAGCATTACTTTCGAAAGTTGTAAGATCAACGGAAGGTGGACCGGTTAAAAATCCTATCAATGAGCCGTATGAAGGATTAAAAAAGTCACAGATTGAAGAATACATTGATGAATATCTTGGTTCGGGAATTCAGCACATTGCAGTTGCAACAAACGATATCATTAAAACTATTGCAGCACTGAGAGCTAATGGAGTAGAGTTCTTAACTGTGCCAAATACTTACTATGATATTCTGAAAGAAAGAGGATTTAAAGTAACTGAGAATATTGATGACCTTAAAAAGTTTGGCATTCTCTGCGACCTGGAAGGTGATGGTTACCTGCTTCAGCTCTTCACAAAACCGATTGGTGATCGTCCAACTTTCTTCTACGAAATAATACAAAGAAGGAAAGGTGCACAAGGATTCGGACAAGGTAATTTCCAGGCATTATTTGAATCAATTGAAAGAGATCAGGCTGCAAGAGGATCTCTTGATCGAGAATGATTATTCAGGTTGGTAAATTCATATGATCAAATAAAGTGACTCAATCAGTGTTTGAATGTATTCAGTATGATTGTATGATAAAATTTCTAATTTATAAAAATATTTTAACGGAGGATTGAAATGCCATTTTATGTGAAAGTTGGTAAAGTTCCACCAAAGAGACATACAACTTTTTATAAAGATGATGGTAAATCTTTATACAGGGAAGAACTATTCAGCACAAAGGGATTCTCCGGAATTTATTCCAACAAATATCATTTGTATATGCCTCCGCAAGTTGAGAAGATCAGTGAAGTTAAAATTGACAGTTCTTCAAACGACTGGAACGATGCACCCGCAGACTACTATCATTTTGTGACTGATAAAAAGAAAACAAAAGGAAATATTCTTTCTGCACGTAATGAATTTCTGAAAAATGATCATTGCGTAATCTCAACGGCTCATATTACCGAGGATGCAGATTTCTTTTACCGTAATAGTCAGATGCATGAAATCGTATTTGTGCATCATGGTAAAGGTTCGTTGTTATCGGAATATGGAAAAATAAAATTTGAAGACTGGGATTATTTAATCATTCCGAAAGGAACAACTTATCAAATCAAATTTGATGATTACAAGAATAACAAAGTTTTTATCATTGAATCGGATACGGCGTATGAAATTCCATCTCATTTCAGAAATGAATATGGACAGATGACTGAAGAAGCACCATACTATGAACGCGATTTTAGAGTGCCGGGATTTATGGAACCAATTGATAAAATTTCCAACTTCAAGCTTATGTTGAAAGTTAGAAATAAAATGTTCGAGTTCCGTCTTCCACATCATCCTTTTGATGTTGTAGGATGGGATGGTTTCCTTTATCCGTATGCTTTCAACATTAAAGAATATGCACCGAAAGTTGGTAAGATTCACCTTCCTCCGCCCATACACCTGGTATTTAAAACTGAAAATTTTGTTATTTGTAATTTTGTTCCGAGACTCTATGACTTTCATCCACAGGCAATTCCGGCTCCTTACTATCATTCCAATGTCGATAGTGATGAAGTTCTATATTATGTTCATGGTGATTTTATGTCCCGCACAGGTGTTCAGGAAGGTTCAATCACTTTACATCCGATGGGAATACCTCACGGGCCGCAGCCAGGAAAAACCGAAGCATCTATCGGGAAAAAAGAAACTAACGAGTATGCAATTATGATTGACACTTTTCAACCATTGAAAGTTACCCAGAATGTGAAATCAACTATGGTTGAAGAGTATTCACAATCGTGGCTGGAAAAAAAATAATTTAACGACAAAAGAAAGTCTAAGACAAAATGAAGTTAGTTTCATACACTTTAAAGAAAAAAGATCGGCTAGGATTATTAGTCGGCGGAAAAGTTTATAATTTAAAAGAATGTGCCGCTGGAATGGGAATGGACTTACCAAACAGAATGCGCAGATTTCTGCGGGGTGGGGAGGAGTTGATGCTTCAGGCACGTCAGGTTGAACAGACAATAAAAGCGGGTAAGATTACATCCTTTGTTGATGATCCTAATTTAAAGTTGCTCGCACCTGTTCCCAATCCGACATCGTACAGAGATGCATATGCATTTCGTCAGCATGTTCAGACTGCAAGAAGAAACCGAGGTATGGAAATGATACCCGAGTTTGATCAATTCCCTGTTTTCTATTTCACGAATCACACTGCGATATTTGGAGAAGGAGAAATAAGAGTTGAAGAAGATCATCTCAGGCAACTTGATTTTGAACTTGAAGCGGCGATTGTAATCGGAAAAGCAGGAAGGAACATTTCTGCAGCAGAAGCCGATGGATACATTGCAGGTTTTATGATAATGAATGATTTCTCCGCCCGTATGTTACAAATGGAAGAAATGAAATTGAACCTCGGCCCTGCAAAAGGAAAAGATTTTGCAACAGCGATCGGACCGTGGCTCGTCACACCAGATGAACTGGAGGAATATAAAATTCCGGGTAAGTTTGGGAATAAATTTGACCTGAGGATGACTGCGAAACATAATGGTAAACTTATTTCAGACGGAAATATGAAAGATATGAATTGGACTTTCGCAGAAATAATTGAACGTGCATCTTATGGAGCCAGGCTTCTGCCCGGTGACGTAATTGGATCAGGCACTGTAGGTACGGGCTGTTATCTGGAACTTAATGGCACCTGGACATTGGAAGCAAAGGAAAAAGGAAAAGACTTTACAGCTCTTTGGCTGAAGGATGGCGATACAATTGAACTTGAAATTACAGGACTTGGAATTTTGAAGAACACTATTGAGAAAAGGAAAAAAAATTATTCTATTCTCGTTAAAAAGAAATTCACTTTATAATGTTTCATTACGAACCTAAAGAATTATCAGTTCCGGAAGTTCATAAATTATTACTCGGTGGTGTCGCTCCGCGTCCAATTGCATTGGCTTCAACTGTATCAAAGGATGGAATAAACAATCTTTCTCCATTTTCGTTTTTCAATGCTTTTGGTGCTAACCCTCCCGTAGTAGCATTTTCTCCATCGCGCAGGGGAACAAATGCTTCACTTAAAGATACTTACAACAACTTAATGGAAATAAATGAATGTGTGATACAAGCCGTTACTCATTCAATGATTGAGCAGGTCAGCCTGGCATCCGCAGAATATCCACCTGATGTTGATGAATTCGTAAAGTCCGGATTAACACCGATTGATTCAGATTTAGTAAGACCAAAACGGGTAAAGGAATCACCATTTCAAATGGAATGTAAGTTATTAGAAATGAAAAGTTTCGGACAGGGTAATGCATCGGCCAATCTGGCGATATGCGAAGTATTAATGTTTCATGTTTCCGAAGATATTTTCACTGATGAGGTAATTGATCCATCAAAAATTGATCTTGTCGCAAGAATGTCTGCAAATTACTATGCTAGAGCTTCTGCTGGTGTTTTCATCGTTGAAAAACCAATTGGTAAAAAATGTATTGGCTATGATCAGATTCCTCTTCACATTAGGCAATCTGAAGCCTATTCAGCGAACGACCTCGGAAAGTTTGGTAATTCTGAATCAATTCCTAGTGATGAAGAAATTGGCTCATTTATTAAGAATATAAAAGAAAATAAATTAAATCAGTTTAAACACGGATATGGTGCATTTTTAAGATATCAGAGGTTAGGAGATCATAGAAAAATGCTTAAAGCCGCTTTGATGAATAAAGAAAATCAGAAAAATAATATCGAACTTGCTGCAAAATGTGCATTGAAAAATAATGATATTGATTTTGCTTGGAGGGTTGCAATCTTCGCAGGTAATTACTAATACAATTTTAACACAGTTTAATTTTTAAATTCACTCACTTTCAATGTGAGTTTTTTATTTTTGTTAGTATGAATAAAACAAAACCACTATGGGAACCTTCTAAAGAAAGGATTAAGAGTTCTAACTTTTCAAAGTATTATGAATTTCTGCGGAAAGAATATAATCTGTCGTTTTCTAATTATTCAGAGTTGCACTCCTGGTCCGTCGCTGACATAGAAACATTCTGGGAATCAATCTGGAAATTCAGTGGTATAATTTATTCTAAGTCTTATAATAAAATCATTGATAAGCATATCATGCCTGGTGCAAAATGGTTTGAAGGCGCTAGTCTAAACTTTGCAGAAAATTTATTG
>DATDOL010000184.1:0-7482 GCA_035293265.1 Ignavibacteriaceae bacterium
GAAGAAACGGATAAATATGATATTATTAGCGGGGTTACTTTTGTAGCTATGCAAATAAATTTTGGTCTGATTATTTACTTCCTGCTTACGGAATACTAACTTCAATTAGTAAATTACCGGCACTCCTTTAAAAAATTTTAACGCACAATGCTGACTATTTTAGAATCAATTGAACTCTCAACTGAGTACTTAAGAAAAAAAGGAATTGAATCTCCAAGGATCAATGCTGAGTCATTATTAGCTTCTGTCCTTAATTGCAAACGACTAGATTTATACCTGGCTTATGATAAGCCTATTATTGAAAACGAACTGATCGTTTACAGAAATTTCATTAAAAGAAGAGGAAACTTTGAACCGCTGCAATACATAACCGGCTCTGTTGAATTTTACGGATTGAATTTTAAAGTGAATCCTTCAGTATTAATTCCGCGCCCTGAGACAGAACTGCTTGTTGAAACAATTTTAGATACCTATAAATCAAATGACAATTTAAAAATTTTAGACATAGGCAGTGGAAGTGGAAATATAGCGATATCGATAGCTTATCATTTACCCGATTCCAAAATTATCGCAACTGACATAAGCACTGAATCACTCCAACTTGCAATTGAAAATGCAAAACTAAACTCAGTTGAAGAGAGAATTCAATTTCTTCAACATGATATCCTAACTGGTTCAATTTCGAATTTGAATGAATTTGATATTGTTGTTTCAAACCCGCCGTATGTATCTGAGAAAGATTATATTTCTTTGCAAAATGAGATAATTAAATTTGAACCGAAGATTGCCGTTTCTGATTTTGATGATGGTTACAAATTTTATAAAGCTATCGCTTCAAAGTCATCTCAACTTCTTAAAAAGAAGGGCAGATTATTTTTTGAACTGAGCGGTGGACAAAGAAATGTTGTTGAAAAAATTATGACAGAAAATAATTTAAGCGATATCACCGTTAAAAAAGATTATTCAAACATCGAAAGAATTATCTATGGGGTAAAAAATTGAAAGCAATTCTCCAGCGTGTATCAAAAGCCTCCGTAACCATCGCAGATAAAAATTACCATTCAGAAATAAAAAAGGGAATACTTATTCTGCTGGGAATTAAAACCGGTGATACAGAAAGTGATGTTGAATTTGTGGCCGATAAATGTACAAACCTCAGAATTTTTCCCCGAAGGGATGGATTCCCAGAAGATGATCAAAATAAAATGAACATTTCGGTGAAGGATATTGATGGTGAAGTTCTCATCATTTCTCAATTCACATTGTACGGAGATACTTCAAAGGGGAATCGTCCGGGTTTTACTGAAGCTGCAAAACCAGAGGAAGCAATTCCACTTTATGAAAGTTTCATTAACCGGATAAAAGAAAATATTGGAAAGGAAAAAGTAAAAACCGGAATATTCGGTGCGATGATGGATGTTCAATCAATTAATTATGGACCGGTTACAGTAATCGTAGAGTCAAAAAAACCTGAAAGAAGTAACAATAAATTTTGAGTAAAGTACTTATGGTATTCCTGGATGGTATCGGAATTGGGAAGAAAGATTATCAGTTTAATCCTTTCTTTAAATATGGATTTAAAGCATTCAAGGAAATTTTTGGAGAAATCCCATCACTTGAAAATCCAAGACTTATGAATGATAATATTTATCTCTTCCCGAGTGATGCAACACTGGAATTGCCTGGGTTACCACAAAGCGGAACAGGACAAACTTCATTGTTCTGCGGTTTTAATGCACCAAAATTTGTAGGTAAACATTTCGGACCATATCCTTACTCAACAACAATTCCTTTATTGGAAGAAAAAAATATTTTAGTCCGCTATAGGAGACTAAAGAAAAAAAGTTTTTTTGCAAATGCCTATCCAGAAGTTTTTTTCAATTATATTAACTCAGGAAGAAGCCGTTTAGGAGTAACTGCTATGACTTGTATGGTCTCCGGTATAAACTTTAATTCCATTGCGGAAGTCAAAGCTGGCGAAGCATTAACTGCTGAAATGACAAACGAAAGGTGGAATAAAAAACTCGGATACAATTTACCTGTTCTCAATCCTGAATCTGCAGCGATAAGACTTCTGAAAATAGCAGCTTCAAATGATTTTACTCTTTACGAATATTATCTAACTGATCATATCGGGCATCGAAGGTTGGGAGAAGAATTTGAAAAAATATTTGATGAGGTTGACCGCTTCCTTTTAACAATTATAACTGAATTAGATAACACTTCAATGACTCTAATAATTTGCTCAGATCATGGCAACCTCGAAGACCTCTCAACCAAAACGCATACGTTAAATCCAGCATTAATGATAACAGCCGGTTTATTTTCAAAAGAAATATCAGCTTCAGTAAAGGACATAACTGATGTTACTCCTTCAATCATAAAATTTTGTACATGAAAGATTATCCTGTAATTAAATTCGTAATTTTTTTGATAATTGGAATTCTGCTTAGAGAGACCCTCAGCATTAATTTATTGTTTATAATTTTACTGCTAATTGCTGGATTTCTTGTTTACTTAATTTCATTAAAGTTTAATTTTCTTCATAAAATTTCTATTCTAATAAATATTTTTATCATAATTCTGATTATATCATTTGGAAATTTTCTTGCAGAGGTTAATTACCAGGCTCCTAATGAATTTTTCAAAAACATCAGGGCAGAAAAAGATGTTAAGGTCTATGGAAATATCAATGATATTAACCTAATAAGGAAAGACAGGTTAGAGTTTTATGTAATTTCTGATTCAATTGCTTCAGCTTCATTCAAGACTAATCAAAAAATAAAACTGCTTTGCCGAATCTTTGACGAGACGAACTCATTACGAAAAATTTATAATTCAATCAATCCAGGTAATACAGTCGAATTTAAAGGCTACTATCAAAAAGGTAAGGAAAGGCGGAACCCAGGTGAATTCGATTATCATAAATACCTTCAGTCACAAAATATTACTGGTATTGTCTCGATCAATTCCGTATCTGACATTAAAATTATTTCCGAAGAATCGGAATTTTTCTCATCAACATTATTTCATATAAAAAAGAATATCAATGAACGGATTTATGAATTGCATAATACAGCTACGGCAAGTCTTTTAAGAGGATTACTTCTTGCGGACAGACACGAGATGGATTATGATTTAAAAACACAGTTTATAAATGCCGGCGTAGTACACGTACTGGCTGTATCCGGTTTCAATGTCGGATTGATCGTATTGATATTTATTTTTATGTTTGGAAGGTTCAGCATACCGGTAAATGCAGCATTAACAATTACAGGACTAATCGCATTTTTACTGATTACCGGTATCCAGGCATCTGTATTCAGAGCTACAGTCATGGCGATAGTTTTAATTATCGCTTTTCTTTCAAATCGAAGTACAAATGTTATTAATTCAATGGCGATCGCTGCGTTTATCATTCTCCTGATTAAACCTTATGAACTTTATTCTCCCGGATTCCAGCTTTCATTTGCAGCTGTTCTTTCAATAGCTGTCATCTATCCGCTGCTTGATAAGTGGATCAATAATTTTAATATCAAAAATAATTCTATGAAAAAATTATTATTATTCACTTCAGTTTCCTTGAGCGCTCAAATCGGCACACTACCATTAACGATATTTTATTTTGGTAAAGTTTCTATAATTGCGTTATTCACTAATCTGATTGTGATTCCGGTAATCGGCTTTAACATTAGCTTAGCTATTGCTACTTTGATTATATCATCAGTGCTTAAATCAGCAGCTGTTTACTATTCAGCTGCAAATGAATTTTTAACTGATATTATATTCAAGGTGATAACATATTCGGGTAAGCTCGAATTTTCTCATCTGCTTATAAATCAATACACAATAATTGATGTCATTATATTTTACATCTTTGTTTGGATTTTGATTTATTTTATGCCGCGGTTTACATATAAATCAGCAAAATATTTTTTCAGCTTCTTAATCATTTTAAATATTTTTGTTTATTCAAAAATTGATAACGAAGAACTCTTGCCGGAAGGCTATCTTTCAGTAATGATGATAGATGTTGGACAGGGAGACGCTTTGCTTGTAAAATTTCCCGGTGGTGAAACTGCATTGATTGATGCAGGAAATGCTACCCCAAATTTTGATAATGGCGAAAAAGTAATTTTACCATTGCTGCAATACCTTGGAATTGATAGAATCGATTACGCATTTGTTTCACATATCGATCTTGATCACTATGGAGGGTTTGTCTCGCTTATTTACAATAATAAGATAGGAACGATTTATAAACCGGCGGCTGATACTAATTCGGGGAAAGACTTCAGATTCGAAAATTTTTTAAAAAGCAGAAACATTCCGATTGTATATTACGATTTGCAAAATTTAAAAATCAGCAATACTCATTTGTATATATTAAATGAAGAAAGCGATTCACGCAGTCAAAATTTTTCAGATAATAATAGAAGCGGGATATTAAAACTGGTTCATGGAAACAATAGTTTTCTGTTTGCGGGTGATATTGAAAAGCCGGTAGAGAAATATTATGCTGAAAAGTATCGGGACTTTCTTGATGTTGACCTTTTAAAGATAAGTCACCATGGAAGCACTACTAGCTCTACAGATATTTTTTTAAATTTTGCACAACCTGAAATTAGCTTGATTAGTGCAGGATTTAATAACAGGTTTGGACATCCAAAAAGGGAAGTGTTGGAAAAACTAGAAAAAATTAATTCAGTTATTTACAGAACAGATTTGGATAAAGCAGTTTTAATCAGATCAGATGGAGATAAAATAAAAATTATCAACTGGAATAATTAAATATCGGACAGATCGACTGAATAAGTGATATTTTTTTAAAGATCATACTTTCAATTAACAATATTTTAATAATAAAATTAATGAGTGAATGATGAAACGAGGAACGGCGATTGTGGGAATAATAATGGGAAGTGATTCTGATCTTCCTGTGATGGAATCTGCATTCCAGGTTCTGAAGGAATTTAATATTCCTTTTGAAGTTAAAATTTTATCTGCACACAGGACACCTGGTCAGCATTCTGAATATTCAAAATCAGCAAAGGACAGGGGATTAAAGGTAATCATAGCAGCAGCTGGAGGAGCAGCTCATCTTCCAGGAGTAACAGCAGCGCATACGACAATACCTGTAATCGGTGTTCCCATAAAAGGTAAAACGCTTGAAGGAATCGATTCACTACTTTCTATAGTGCAAATGCCTCCCGGAATTCCAGTGGCAACTGTTGCTATTAATGGAGCAAAGAATGCTGCATTGCTTGCTGTTCAGATGATCGCAATAACAGACAAGGAACTGGCAAAAAAATTATCAGATTATAAAAAGAAGATTGAAGCAGATTCGATGGGAAAGAATAAAAATTTAAAAACCTGATAATACAACTTTAATTTTCTAATTGAGTAACATTAGAACAAACTTTCAATATTTGATGAGGACAATCAAATCTAAAAACTTCATTAAAAAATCATTTGCTATTTTTGAAAAATATTCTTTATCTTCACTACGGGAAATATATTGATTCCAGTGAGAAATAATTATTTTATAAATTAATTTTAAAATACTTTGAAATACACTAATGTGTATTACTGGTAGTAAACACAAATCACATATCACCAACATATCTGGAGGCCCACTCATGAAAAAAATGTTTCATTTATTAATCTCCTTCTTCATGATTTTTGCAATGGTTTCAACTTTTGCAGATGTTCATGAAACATCTAATGGTCCCGTGCCAAGAGAATTTGGCGGAGACAGAGGACCTGAAATAGGAATATTTCCAGAGTTCTCAACTTTAGCTTATGGTCACTCTTCAATTCAAGCCTCAACTCTTTCGATGCCAATTCCTGCAGGAACACCATTCACTCTTATGAGTCCCTGGTCAGCTCCCGCATTTGCTTCTTCTATGGTTAAAGGAGGAGACGGTAATTTTTATATAACTGAAATAGCACCTGCACTTTACCAGTTTAACACTACGACTGGCGCTGTAACTTTATTAGGCAGTATTACTGGCATGGGTGCTGACCAACCAAATGGCATAAAATACAATCCAGCAAACGGGCAATATTATATTTGTTCCAGCTCGAACTTATTTTCTTTTAATGTATCTACACGTGTTGCAACACTTATCGGTCCATTCAATGTCGCTAGTGGTCTTATGATTGATCTATGTTTTAATCCTGCAGGTACATGTTTCGCATATGATCTTGGTGTTGATAATGCCTATACTATTAATCTAGCAACAGGTAATGCAACATTGCTTGGAACACTTGGTTATGATGCTAACTTTGGTCAGGGTATGAGCTACGATTATGAAACAAGCACAATTTATCTTAGTGCATTCAACAATGGTACTTTTACTGGTCAATTAAGAACAATGAATCCTTCAACCGGTATGACTACTTTAGTAGTTGACTGGGGATTTGATCAGGTAGCACCGTTCCATACTCAAACAACTATTGTTCCTGTTGAATTAACTTCCTTCTCAGCAGTTGTAAATCTAAGTGATGTAGTTCTAAACTGGACAACAGCATCTGAAACAAACAACCAGGGCTTTGAAGTTGAAAGAAGCAATGGAAGTGAATTCTTTACAGTCGGATCAGTCAGTGGACATGGAACAACAACTGAAACTCAGAGTTATTCGTTTACAGATAGGAATGTTGCAGTTGGCAGCTATAGCTACAGACTGAAACAAGTTGATTTCAATGGAATGTTCGAGTATTCAGATGTGGTTGAAATTGATGTAACCTCACCAGCTGAGTATGGATTAGATCAAAATTATCCAAACCCATTCAATCCAAGCACAAAGATATCTTTCAGGCTCGCTGTGGATTCAAAAGTTAGCTTGAGAGTATTTGATTTACTTGGACAGGAAGTTATGACATTGGTTAATAATGATCTGGCAGCAGGTTCACACAAGGTTGATTTTAGTGCAGCTAATCTGAACAGTGGAGTTTATTTCTACAAGATTGAAGCTACTGGAATTGATGGATCAAACTTCAGCGATGTAAAGAAAATGACACTAACGAAGTAATGACAGGCTAATACTTCAGAAGAGTTGTTCAACACTCTTTATTAAGAAACCGGCTTTTAACAGAGCCGGTTTTTTGTTTTAGTGAGAATCAGTAATTCGGCAAAAAAACTAACCTGATGCATTTGTTAATCAGGAATAATAATTTTGTTTGTTTTCAGGTAACATGAAAAAATTATTAATACTAGAGCATTGAAGAATGGTTTGATTTCAAATGTGTCGACAACTTTTTTCAAGAATTAAATATTTTCATTCGCTTGCATAAAACACAAAATTTTCTTAATCTTGAGTATAAGAATTATAGTGGGCACTAAATCTTTATAAATTTCCGATGCATTTAATAATTAGAACTATGAGTTACACGCATTTGTGTAATCAAAGTACTATTAACAATCCACAAATCACTCACAAACTTAGGGAGGTCTTCTCTATGAAAAGAATATTTCAATTT
>DATDOL010000185.1:0-3425 GCA_035293265.1 Ignavibacteriaceae bacterium
TCCTGTCGGTGAAGTCTGTTCTCAATCTGCATTGCAAACATTTTCCGGGCTAGCTTCAGATGCGGCAATACAATACTCACAGCCGGCGATAACCGCATTTGGTTCGGGAATGAATTCAGGATGGTTCAGCGGACTGCCGTCCTCATCAAATAGTTTTCATGCAAAACTGAGAATCATTGGAGTCGGATCTACTTTTAATGATCAAAGAACTTTTTCCACCATTACAAAATTTAATTTTACTTCTGAACAGGTTGATGAAATCTTATCAAACTCAGGTTTGACTCCTTCAAACACTTCAAATTATGATGATATTAAAAATGAAATACTTTCTGAACTGTGGGAAGTGAGAATTTATGGTCCGACAATCACTGGATCGAATAGTGATTATCTCAAGGTTGATTTCCCAGAAAGAAATATTCAGGGATATGATATTGAAAGTCAAACTATCACAGTAACAGAAGTAACCGGGTTGTTGAATAACAAAGAATTTTTACCGACGCCTGCAGTACAACTTGATCTGTCTTCTGTGCTTGGTACAGGAATTTCATTTCGATATTTCAATGGTGTTCAATTAGAGAACATTGGTAAAATAAATATTTTTGGTGCAGGCATTGTTCATAATATTAACTACTGGTTTTCAGAACAATTTCCTATCGATGTTGGTTTCGGATATTACTTTCAAAAATTTAAAGTCGGAGATATTTTCAGTAACTCGACATCACAGTTTGGTATTTATGTTAGTAAAGAGATCGGTGCAATTGTATCATTTGTACCTTATATAAGTTTAACATCTGAATCATCTCAAACAAACATCAAGTATAATTATACTTTCGATACTCCTGTCGGACCACAGGATCTTGAATTGTCAGTTGATTATGATCAGGACAATACGATTGCGATAATTATTGGTGCAGCTCTGAACTTCCCGGTGATCAGCTTAAATGTTGATTATAAAATCTCAGAAACACAAACCGGAACAGTTGGAATAGGTATCGGATTTTGATTGCTGGTGTTTCGTGGTAATGTCAATCATTCCGGGTTTTAAATTCTTCTGTTAATATCCTTCTCATCAAATACCTGATTTACAATCTCTTAAAAATGATTCCATTCCCGGAAGAAATTTGTCTTCATATTAATTCCTTATTCATTTAAATTAGCACTGATTATTTATTATTAAAGAGCACAGCTAAAATTGAAACAAACAGCTTGTTATATTCATATTCCCTTCTGTGATCATAAATGTATTTATTGTGATTTTTATTCGATAATTACTACAGACTCTGTAAGCTCTTTTCTAACATCCATAAAAAAAGAAATAGAATTTTATTCTAAACTTTATTCCAGCCAAAGAGAATTTATTTCAATATACTTTGGCGGAGGCACGCCGTCATTGATGGAACCAGATTATATCGCAGAAATAATTAACAATGTAAAAGAAAATTTTTTAGTCAGAGAGAACGCCGAAATAACACTTGAAACAAATCCGGGCACCGTTTCAAAATCAAAGCTTGAAGAATTCAGAAAAAAAGGAATTAACAGGCTGAGCGTTGGCATTCAATCATTCAATGAAGAAGAGTTAAAATTTTTAACAAGAATTCACAGTGCTCAAACAGCAATTGAAACAATTGAAAATGCCCACATTGCCGGGTTCGAAAATATAAATGCAGACCTGATTTTTAATCTTCCGGGACAATCAAAAGAAAAATGGTTGTTTAATCTTGAACAGGCGATTAAGTTGCCCGTAAAGCATGTCTCAGCTTACAGTTTAATCCTTGAACGGGGAACAATACTGAACAAAATGGTTCTTGACGGAAAAGTAAAAATGCAGGATGATGATTACGATGCAGATCTATACGAAACAACAATAGATTTTTTTGAGCGTCGCGGATTCAATCAATACGAAGTATCTAATTTTGCACTTCCAGGTTATGAATGCGTTCACAACAATGCTTATTGGCATTATGTTGATTACCTTGGATTCGGAACTTCTGCACATTCGTTTGTTGATGCGCTAAATGGTGAAGGTGGTAAGCGATGGTGGAATTATTCCAGTGCAAAAATGTACATCGATGCGATACAAAAAAAACATAATGCTGAAGCGGGTTCTGAAATTATTTCTTCAGTAGATAAGCTGACTGAATTTGTGATGCTTGCACTCAGAAGTTCAGGAATTAATCTGTCAGAATTTGAAAAAAGGTTTGGAAATGGATGGATTGAAAAAAAATATTTTTATCTTCAAAAGCTTCAAAGTGCGGAATATATTATAATGAACGATGACCAAATACGGCTGACTAAAAGAGGCTATGCTATTTGCGATGAAATATTGAAGGAATTGCTTTAGGTAGTATTGACATTACACAGTTCATTAGAAAATTAGTAATTTGACAAATAATATTTTCCCGAAGTGATTCCTTCGGAACATTCATTTTTTTTAAGTGCGAAAGATATAAATTTTGATTATTAAAGATTAATAATGGTATAATATGAAAACCATATTTTTACTTCTGTTTGTTTTATCAGTGTCTACATCCGCGCAAAATTTCAAAAAGATAAAGCTGTTCATCAACAATGATCTTGATCTGCAAAAAGTATTTTCTCTTCAAATTGATCTTGAACACTCGATACCTGATAAAGATGGAGGGACCGTTTTTTTCGTAGATGAAAATGATTTTCAGGCTATTGTTAATTCCGGGTTGGGTTTTGAGATCTTAATTGATGACTGGAAAACTTATTATGCCTCACAGCCAACGTTAACAGAAACTGAAAAAGAATTCATCAGGATAGAAAGCAATCAAAGCTTTGGTGTTTCCGGTTTTGATTTTGGTTCGATGGGCGGATATTATACTTTTGATGAAATAGCTGCAGACCTTGATGAAATGGTCAAGAACTATCCGAACCTCATTACTCAGAAATTTTCAATCGGGACAAGCGTTGAAGGCAGAACTATCTGGGCAATTAAAATATCCGATAATCCCAATGTTAATGAAAACGAACCTGCTGTTGGTTTTGATGCACTTGTTCATGCACGCGAACCGCAATCAATGGCAACATTAATGTACTTTATGTGGTACCTGCTTGAAAATTACGGGTCAGATCCGGAAGTAACTTATCTTGTAAACAACAGAGAAATTTATTGTGTTCCTTGCTTCAATCCGGATGGCTACGAATACAACCGGCAAACGGATCCTGGCGGCGGTGGAATGTGGAGGAAGAACAGAAGGAATAACGGTACTTGCTATGGAATAGACCTGAACAGAAACTTTAGCTATCAATGGGGATATGACAACATCGGGTCAAGTCCAGATCCCTGCGATCAAACTTACAGAGGGACTGCAGCATTTTCTGAACCTGAAGCACAGGCAGTTAGAGACATGGCAATCCTAAAGAATTATGGAACGCATTTCAATATGCATTCTTATGGAAAT
>DATDOL010000186.1:0-2488 GCA_035293265.1 Ignavibacteriaceae bacterium
CAGGGATTAACTGAATTTCTGCCGGTGAGCAGTACAGGTCACTTAACTCTTTCGGGCAAGTTTATGAATCTTATTTCTGAAGACAATCCGGAACACTGGACTGCATTTATTGCAATTATACAGTTAGGAACTTTAATTGCAGTGCTTGTTTATTTCTGGAAGGATCTGATAAATATTATCAAAGACTTTGTAAGAAATAATTTGATAAAACCGGTCAGGTATTCCGAGCAGAATTTAAATTCCAGGTTAGGCTGGTTAATAATCATCGGAACAATTCCTGTGGTCATAATCGGGATTGCATTTAAGGATGTAATTGAAGGAGCGTTTACAAAAAATCTTTATGTCATTGTTTCAAGCCTAATCGGGCTCGCAATAATATTAGCAGCAGCTGAGAAAATTGCTAAGTTTAAAAAAGATGTAAAAGACATTACAATTCTTGATTCATTATTAATCGGCTTAGCACAAGCTGTATCTTTGATTCCCGGCTCATCAAGATCAGGAACAACTATTACCGCAGGATTATTTACCGGATTAAATCGTGAAGCAGCAGCTAGATTTTCTTTTTTGCTCAGCATTCCGGTAGTACTGGCTAGCGGAGTTTTACAGCTTTATGAAGCATTGCAGTTTGTTGACCAGACAATGATTGTGAATCTTATTGTTTCAACTATTGTATCGGCAGTCAGCGGTTATCTCGCAATAGATTTTCTGTTGAAATTCTTAAAGAAGAACTCAACCTTTATTTTTATTTATTATAGAATTGGACTCGGGATTTTAATTATTGTTTTATTATTAACTAACTTTATCAAACCATAGGAGCAGCAATGAAAAAACTATCATCTTTTATTTTTATAACTATTTTGTTTGTCGGAATTTCATCCGTCAAAATCCAATCACAACAAAAGGACAAAACTGCTATGAAGGAATCGAAGACGGTTGCCGTTATTAAAACCAATATGGGAACAATTGAAATAGAACTTTTCGAAAAGCAAACGCCAAGAACCGTAGGTAATTTTGTCGGACTAGCAAACAAAGGTTACTACAACGGTATCATATTTCATAGAGTGATAGAAAACTTTATGATACAGGGCGGAGACCCGACCGGCACGGGCAGAGACGGTGAAAGTTTTTACGGCAAAAAATTCGAGGATGAAATTGTTGCTTCATTAAAACATGATGTACCAGGAATTCTTTCAATGGCTAATGCGGGACCAAATACCAACGGAAGTCAGTTTTTTATTACACTTGTTCCAACTCCCTGGCTGGATGGAAAACATACAGTTTTCGGAAAAGTTATTTCAGGAATGGATGTTGTTCAGGCAATTGGAAAAGTCGCAACAAGCAAACCCGGTGACAAACCTTTGAAAGATGTTGTAATGGAAAAAGTAACAATCGGAAAGAGATAAATAAACTAATTACTTATAACCGCATCATTTATGATGCGGTTTTTTTATTTTATAGACAATGAAGCAACTGGAAATCTACCCTTCACGCCGGACACTGCTAAGTGCGACAATAGGAATTGCAATTGAAACCATTAATGCCCAGCGGTTGGAAAATTAAAAATACAAGATGGCAAATAGTAAAGCTCCTTCAGTTCTTGATGTTCATAAAGACCTTAAAAAAGGAAAGCTGCTTCCTGTTTATTATATTTTTGGTGAAGACTCCTTTAACATTGACATCACTATAAAGTTGATCAATGATGCAATCAATCCTCTGATTAAATCCGAGTTTGATAAAGAAACATTTTACGGTGAAAATAAAATATTATCCGAAGTGCTGGAAATAGTCACCGCCTTCCCTTTCGGTTCCGGAAAAAAACTTATTGTCTTTAAAGAATTTGAAAAAGTCAGGGATAAAAAACTATTAAAAGATTATTCAAACTCTCCGGCTGATTTTTCTGTTTTTGTTTTAATTCATAACGGTGCGGTTTCCAGTTTAAGCTCTGAACCATTCAGCACTTTGTTAAACAATAACCATATTTTTGAATCAAAGGAATTAAAAGGCAAAAACCTGTTAAGCTGGCTTGTTGCTTATGCTGAATCTTCCGGCAGAATTCTTTCAGAAGATAATGCACAAATATTAATTGATATGGTTGGTGAGAACAGGAACTTGATTGAATCACAGCTTGAAAAAATTCTGATATACCAGAAAGAAAAAAAAGAAATTACTGCAGAAAGCATACAGCAGGTTTCTTCACTGTTGAAGCAATTCACAATCTTTGATCTGCAGAATGCTATCGGCGAAAGAGACAAAGCAAAAGCACTTCAGGTTGCTTTCAATCTTTTAGATAATGGTGTTGAACCTGTTTTTATTATTGTAATGCTGACAAAATACTTCACAGGATTGGCAAAAATCCCGGAACTTAAAAGTAAAAACATTCCAGATCAGGCTGCTGCAAGAATTGTTGGCACGCATCCATTCTATTATAAAGATTACGTAAAAGCACGGGATAAATATTCAGATTCACAATTGTTCGGAGTTTTTGAGG
>DATDOL010000187.1:0-5328 GCA_035293265.1 Ignavibacteriaceae bacterium
TATAATGAATACGGTTCAATGAAGAATTTATTTTTGTCAGGATATAATTCTTCAGACGAAAATGTGAAAAATGCAATCACAAATTTCTCAAAATATTTTCTTGATAAAGCAAATCAAGAATTCGATTCTGCCAGCAGGGGATTAGCGTTTATGTTTCCGTTGCCGGAAAAAGGAAGTGCATGCAAACGAATGAATTTATTTTTACGATGGATGGTCAGAAAGGATGAGCTCGATTTCGGTTTGTGGACAGAAATCCCTGCATCAAAACTCATCATTCCTGTTGATACTCATATTGCACGAATCTGCAGGAAATTCAAACTCACAAAAAGTCAAAATGTTTCGTGGAAAATGGCAGAGGAGATAACCGGAAATCTGAAACAGTTTGATCCTGATGATCCTGTGAAATATGATTTTGCAATCTGCCACATTGGTATGAGAAAGATGGAGTTTTAGATTCATAATGTCATTCCACACTTGATGCAGAATTTCTACCATTTAATTAAAAAATAGATACCAGATCAAGTCCGGTATGACAAAAATAAAATTTCATTTGTACTTTTCCTTCATATACTTAAAAGAACTTGCCACTAATTCTTTCAAAACTTTTTGATCTACATCTTCAAACTTTTTTATGTAGAGGCACGATCCACCGGTTTTGTATTTGCCGAGTTTCTTCATTAATTCTTCGTACTGTTTGAATCCTGCCATAATATATAAAGTGAGGTTTTGTTTACGCGGGGAAAATCCTGCCAGAAACCAGTCACCTTCTCTTCCGCTTTCATATTTATAATGATAATTTCCAAAACCAACTATGCTTGGTCCCCACATCTTAGGTTCTTCCATCGTAATTTTTTTCATAAGCTTAAGAATTTTCAAGCTGTCTTCACGCTTTTGTTTGTCAGTAACGCTGTTCAGAAATTTTTCAACGCTTGTATCGTTCACTTTGGTTTTTAATTCTGCTTTGCTCATTTTGTTTATCCTGATTTTTCTGCAAATTCTTTAAACTTCTCTAAATACTTCATCGATTGCTTTTTGAAAGCCCCAGGCATCAGAATTCCCATAACTTTCATTATCCCGCTGAATTGAAACTCATGATCTGCAACAAATTTTGTTTTCGTCCCTGAGATCGGTATAAATTTATTGCTAACAATATTAAAAACTCCTTTTGCTTCATAAGTCCCGCTGAATTCTTCTGGTAAGTTTCTGGTTGTGATGGTTTCGATTATTTCAATTTCGCGTTTTCCCATTTTGAATTTTAATCTTGATTTTGCACCCGGCTGCCCTGGTGTTCCGTTCAGCGGTTCAAAACTTTGAAGACCTTCCATCCACAACTTCATATTATCAGGGTTGTCAAACAGCTCGATCACTTTGTTAACCGGCTGATTAATTTCAATTTCAGTTGTGTATTTCATTTTTCTTCTTTGATTGTTAATGACATCTTAATAATAAGAATGAAAAGTTAATTAATGCAAGCAAAAAGTTATGAGCGGATTTTTAATAGATGATCGAAGGATTATAGTTGAACTTTTAAAAAATACCTTTTCATAGTTTTATTCTTCTATCTTATCAGCCAAAAAAATCTTTCAATCATTCAATTGTCAAATATATTTCTTGCATTTCAAACGATTATTTCAGATTTTCCTCACTAATTAATCACAAAATTCCACAATGCGGAGTTAGCAGCTATGGCAGAAAGCAGTTCTACTGAAACAAAGTTCAAACCTTACATCTCACCATCAGATTTTATCCCGGAATTCACACCTAAAGCAATTATCCTTGGCGCTGTTTTCGGGATCATATTTGGTGCAGCTACTGTTTATCTTGGATTAAAAGTCGGTTTAACAGTCAGCGCATCAATACCAATTGCTGTTTTGGCAATTGCAGTGTTCAAAAAGTTCGGCAAATCAACCATCCTTGAAAATAATATTGTTCAGACAATAGGATCTGCAGGGGAATCAGTTGCAGCCGGAGTCGTCTTTACAATACCGGCATTATTATTTCTTCCCGGCGGTGAAGATTATTTCCAGTATTTCCAGATATTCGTGCTGGCTCTTGCCGGTGGAATCCTCGGAGTGTTATTTATGATTCCGTTGAGGAGATCACTTATTGTTAAAGAGCATGATGTTCTTCCGTATCCTGAAGGTACAGCTTGTGCCGACGTACTTGTTGCAGGAGAAAAGGGAGGAAATCTTGCAAGGAAAGTTTATTTAGGATTGGGGATTGCTTTCTTCTATAAATTTTTAATGTCTATAATAGGATTATGGAAAGATGTTCCAACTTATATTTTCGGGAGAAAATCTGCTTTACCAAACGGAACAGTTAACGGAGAAATTACACCGGAACTTTTAGGTGTTGGTTATATAATCGGACCGAAGATTGCGGGTATAATGGTTGCAGGTGGAGTTTTATCCTGGCTTGTATTAATTCCTCTCATCACAATCTTAGGCGATCAATTGACAACAGTTTTTGCACCAGGCATCAAACTTATTTCTGAAATGTCTCCGAGAGAAATCTGGAGCAACTACATCAGGTATATCGGTGCAGGTGCGGTTACGTTCGGAGGAATCGTCACTCTTATAAAATCTTTTCCGACAATTGTCAGTGCATTCAAAGATTCATTTGCAGATTTGAAAGAAAACCGTGCTAACAATAAATCTAATACAAAAACCCAAAAGATCAGAACTGAAAAAGATATACCGCTGATATATGTAGTTGGCGGAAGTATTTTATTAGTATTCTTCATGGCTCTTATACCAAATATTCCCACCAACTTTCTTTCAGCAATTATGATAGTCGTGTTTGGATTTTTCTTTGTTACAGTTTCATCAAGAATTGTTGGAATAATCGGATCCTCATCAAACCCGATTTCAGGAATGACAATTGCTACATTGATGGCAACTTCACTGATTTTTGTCGGTGTGGGTTGGACCGGAGATTTTTATCAGCCAATCGCACTTGTAGTTGGCTCCATCGTTTGTATTGCAGCAGCCAATGCAGGTGCAACTTCGCAGGATTTAAAAACCGGCTACATCGTCGGAGCTACTCCTGTCAAACAGCAAATAGGTTTGATCATCGGAGTTCTCGCTTCGGTTGTTGTGATAGGATTTACACTACTGTTATTGAATGAAACTCTCGGAATCGGTTCAGTAACCGAAGCTCATCCAAATCCACTTCCGGCACCTCAAGCCACTTTAATGGCAACGGTTATAAAAGGTTTGCTCAGTCAAAATCTCCCCTGGGGACTTGTAATAATTGGAATGGGAATAGCTGCAGTTATGGAATTAAGCGGAGTTCGCTCATTACCATTTGCAGTTGGTGCTTATCTTCCTCTTTCAACAACATCGCCGATTTTTATTGGAGGATTAGTAAAATGGTTTGTTGACAGAAGAAAGAAAAATGAGAAGGAAGAATCTGAAATTGGTCCCGGTGCATTATTCAGTTCCGGTTTGATTGCAGGCGGTGCATTAACTGGAATTCTTATTGCAGTTTTAATTGGTACTCCGATCGGCACAGATGCATCAGGAAAAGAAATTTCTGTTATTGATAAACTGAATACAGGATTCGCTGAAACAATGGGTGCGGCTGGCGATCTTGTTGCACTTATTCTGTTTGCTCTTCTTTCATTTATACTTTTCAGATTTGCAATGAGTAAAGAGGAAAAAAAATAACAGGAGAATTTTAAATGCCTGAATCAACCATTCTGTCAAATCAAAGAATAGAATCCTCCGCACTTTTCAGATGGCTGATGCTGATTTTTGTCAGCATAGCTATGTTCGGAAATTATTATATCTACGACAGCATTGCACCCGTATTTGATCTTCTTTCAAAGCAGTTGGGTTACACCGATCAGCAACTTGGATTACTATATTCAATTTATAGTATTGCAGCAATTATCGTACTTCTGATCGGGGGAGTGATAATTGACAGGTTCGGAACAAAGAAATCTGTAATGGTATTTGCAGTTATTTGTTTGTTCGCTGCAATCCTTTCTGCAATATCATCTGAATACTGGATGATGTTGTCGGGAAGATTTCTTCTTGGGATTGGTGCCGAACCTCTGGTTGTTGCAGTAACAACTGCTTTGGCAAAGTGGTTTAAAGGAAAAGAGCTCAGCTTTGCTTTTGGTATAAATTTATTGATTGCGAGATTGGGTTCAGTTTCTGCCGATTGGTCACCATCTTTTGCCAGGTCCCTTTATACAAACTGGCAGGATCCTTTGTGGTTAGCATGTTTTATTGCAGGATTATCTGTTGCCGGAGCGTTTCTTTACTGGGTTCTTGAAAATAAATCTGAGAAAAAATATAATTTAGGAGAAGTTTCCGAAACTGAAAAATTAGAACTAAAAAATCTTTATAAGTTCAGCCGATCTTATTGGTATATAGTTGCATTGTGTGTCGTATTTTATTCAACTGTTTTTCCTTTCCGTGCATTTGCCATAAAATATTTTATCGAAGCACATGGTTTATCGCGTGAAGCAGGCGGTGCACTAAACAGTATTCTTCCGCTTGCTGCAGGTATTGCAACTCCTTTGTTTGGTTTACTTGTTGATAAAATCGGAAAGCGCTCACTGTTTATGGCAATCGGTTCAGTAATTCTTTTACCTTTATTTCTTGTGGTTACTTATTTGCCGCCGGGACCGGATATTTCTTTAACAGTTCCTTTTCTCGGCAGTTACACCTGGCCGCTGACATTAATTATTGTCATGCTTCTTTTGGGAGTTGCCTTCTCAATGATTCCTGCAATTATGTGGCCTTCTGTTGCTTACATTGTTGATCAGAAAAGATTAGGATCAGGCTATTCATTAATGACTTTATGCCAGCAGGTGGGAATGGCAATAATTCCCTGGCTGATCGGGTTTACAAATGATGCCTTTGTTGCCGGACCGGAAAACCCGGATGGCTACGCTCCGGGTATGTGGATTTTCACTGCGCTCGCTTCTTTAGGTTTGTTGTTTTCGTTTCTTTTATACAAAACTGAAACAGGTCCAACTGCTCACGGCCTTGAAACCATCACAACAAGAACAGGTGTAAGTAAATAAATCATCCTAAATAAATTCAATTAACCAAAGGAAATCTCTTTATGAAAAAAGATTTACTGATTCTTTGTGCAATCATTTTAATATTTCTCGGCATTTCCACTTCAAAAGCTCAGGACGATTGCTGCGGTCTGGGATCAATATTTTCTTCAGTGCTTCAAAGTGGAATTTTCGGTGGCTATGGGTTTCAGCAGTATAGTGCCGAAGGCTGGAATGATTATGTCAGCACTTATCTCGAATCGCAGAATGTTTCCTACGATGATTTTGGTTTTGCTCATGGTTGGCTGGTCGGA
>DATDOL010000188.1:0-21517 GCA_035293265.1 Ignavibacteriaceae bacterium
TAGCTCTTTGATTGTTTACGGAACAGGTACATCATCAAACTTTAAAGAAATCCTTAATCAAAATAATAAGTATGACCTTAAATTATCATTTAAAGATGATGGCTTTGGTCCGAGTGATCATTCATCATTTTACGGAAAGAAGATTCCAGTTTTGTTTTTCTTTACAGGCACTCACGAGGACTATCACAAACCTTCCGATGATGCAGAAAAAATTAATTCCTGGGGAGCAGAAAAAGTTGTTAACTATGTTTATGATGTCGCAATGAATATTATAAACGATGAAGTACGTCCTGATTATCTTTTGGTTGAAAGAAAAGATGCCGGACCAATGCCCGGGAGAAAAGTCTGGGTCGGCACAGTTCCTGATTTTGCAAGTGATGTTGACGGCTACAAAATAAGCGGTGTATCCGATGGAAGTCCTGCACAAATTGCCGGTCTCCAGGGCGGCGATATAATTGTTCAGTTTGGTGAAAAGAAAATTTCCAACATATATGATTTTACTTATGCTATTGCAGATTATGCGCCGGGTGATACAGTTAGTGTGATTGTCAAGAGAGGTAAAGAAGATATAACATTTGAGATTAGACTCGTTTCAAGATAACTTTAAAATAAATATTTATTTAAAGGCGAATTACCAGGTTCGCCTTTCTGCTTTTAAAGAACTATTTTATGTAAAATTCTAAAACTAGAAGTGAGAGGAAATGAGAAAGCAAAAATTAAAAGTAAGCAACTTTGTAATGATCGTTTTACTTTTGCTGGCTCTCTATTATATTTACATTGAATTTGAAACGATACGAATAAATGCAGTTGAACTAGATGGTGCATATAAATTAAACAAATTGGAAGCTGATAAAAAATTTCTGAACAAAGAAATTGAATTGACCGGAATTGTTATTGCATTCTATCTATTTAGCGATGGAGATAATCTACTTGAATTAGAATCAGAAGATAACGGGATTGGAATATACTGTATAATAAAACCTGGCAAGGATAATGAAATAGCAAGTCGTCTGACAAAAGGAACCGGGGTTAAGATAATCGGCATTTGTACCGGAATGTCAAATCAAAGATTTCCAAACAGCATTTACATAAAAGTAAGTGAAATAAAATGATATGGCTTCAAAAAGAAATTTTACTCAGTCCAAAGCCAAGAGGTTTTCATCTCGTCACTGATGAAATTATTAACTATCTGCCGGAAATAAAAAATATCAAAACTGGTCTGCTGTCTATTTTACTTCAACATACCTCAGCTTCAATTACTCTCAACGAAAATTTCGATCCTGGAGTACGTGCCGATCTCGAAAAATATTTTAATAAAAATGTCAGAGAAAATGAACCATACTATGAGCACAATTCAGAAGGAGCAGATGATATGCCCGCTCATATTAAATCAGTTTTGATAGGTAATTCGATTACAATTCCTCTAACGGATGGAAAACTGAATCTCGGGACCTGGCAGGGGATTTATCTTTGTGAGCATCGGAATGCAGCCGGAGCTCGAAAAATTGTTGCAACTATTGCTGGAATTTGAACTTTTGCACAGTTTTTATCTGTTTTGTGATTTATAACTTAGGAATTATATTTCATCCGTTGATTATGACAGATAGAATTTTCATCGTAAATCTGGTTTGTAACAAGTCAGGAGTTTAATTAAAATAATTTTATGGAAAAGAAAAAAGTACTGTTTGTTTGTTTTGGGAATATTTGCCGTTCCCCTGCAGCAGAAGCTGTAATGAATAAACTGATAAGCGACCGTAATCTCGAAAACCTGGTTGAGGTTGATTCAGCCGGGCTTGTTGATTACCACAGAGGTGAAACTGCTGATCCACGTATGATCGAGGCAGCTGCTACACGTGGTTTTCATTTAAAAGGTAATGCAAGACAATTTGATTTTAAAAAAGATTTTGATGCATTCGATTATATAATTACCATGGATGACTCTAACCTGGAGGATATTAAAGCACTCGACTTCGATAACACTCACGTAGATAAGATTTATAAAATGGTCGGCTTTTCAAAGCGATTAGTCGTACCGGAAGTTCCTGACCCATATTTTGGCGGACGAAAGGGGTTTGATACCGTACTGGATATTCTTGAAGATGCTGCGGACGGCTTGCTCGATAAAATAGAAAATGATATTATCCCAAAAGAATAAATCTGAACTCGAATCAGAACTAGGTCAGAAAATCTCATCTTTAAAATCACTCTCCGGTGGCTGCATAAGCGATGCATTCCGACTTACCTTAGAAAATAATTTTTCGCTCTTTCTGAAGTTCAACTCTGAAGTTAAAAATGATATGTTCATTAAAGAAGCTAATGGTTTGAAAGAAATAAAAAAATCAAATACGATACGAGTTCCTTCAGTTATTAAGACAACTAATGAATTTATTTTACTTGAGTTTATTGAACCCGGCAAACAAAAGAAAAATTTTTTTGAAGATTTTGGAAGAATGTTTGCATCGATGCACAAGTTTAGTAATGAACATTTTGGATTTTATGAAAACAATTTCATCGGTTCAAATGAACAGGATAATATTGCAGATGATGAAGAAAAAAATAATTGGGTGAAATTTTATTTTAATAAAAGAATTTTATTTCAAGTTGAACTGGCCGAAAAACTAGGTAACTCAACTTCAGAACTCAGGGAATCAGTTTCTGCTCTTGAAAATAAAATTGAGGAAATAATAGGCAGTTCAAACGACAAACCATCGTTACTGCATGGTGATTTATGGGGAGGCAATTATATGGTTGATGAAAACGGTAATGCCTGCCTGATAGATCCAGCAGTTTATTATGGTAATCGTGAAGCTGATCTTGCAATGACAAAACTGTTCGGTGGATTCAATTCAGAGTTTTATTCATCTTACAACGAAACTTTTCCTCTTGCAGATGGATATGAATACAGGGAAAACATTTATAAACTTTATCACGTGTTAAATCACCTTAACTTGTTCGGCAGAGGTTATTACTCTCAAGCGCTTGGCCTTATCAGATATTACCTTTAGTCAAAAAATAAAAAAAGGAGGCAAACGCCTCCCTCTAAATTTAGTTTTCTACCAGAGAATTATTGTATATCAATCATCTCGACATCAAAAATAAGTGTTGAGTTCGCCGGGATTTTTCCTACTTCCGTAGCTCCGTATCCAAGCTGCGGAGGAACAATCAATCTTACCTTAGATCCTTTTTTCATAAACTTTAATCCTTCTTCCCAACCGGGGATAACCTGTTTCATTCCTAATATTAAGGAGAACGGTTCATCTCTTTCAACAGAGCTATCGAATTTTGTTCCATCCAGAAGAAAACCGCTGTAGTTAACTGTAACAACTTTTCCTGAATCTACATTTGCTCCTTCTCCTTCAACAACGATTGCATATTTCAATCCGCTTAGAGTTTCTTTAATTAATGATTCCGGAACATCCCACATTTCGACAACAACTCTGTCTTTCACATCAACTAGTTCGACAACAACTTTTAAGTCTGTATTTGGGGGAACCGGACCAATACCTGCTTCTCCGTAAGCAAGTTTAGAAGGGATAACGATTGTTCGTTTCCCGCCAATCTTCATTCCGTAAATTCCTTCATCACTTCCTTTAATAAAAGAATTAGTCCCGATTACAAATTTCAACGGTTGATTTCTGAGTTTTGAATCTCCGATTGAGAATTGCATTTTATTTTGATCAGCTCTCCAGTCGGAAAATAATTTGCTTGTGTCATTCACAATCCAGCCAGCAAAATGAATAGTACAAAGATCATTTTCTTTTGCTTCCCTGCCGGTTCCTAAGCTGTCATCCAAAAATTGCAAACCCGATTCAAGTGTTACAACTTCATTTTTTTTGCTGCAGTTGATTATCAGAACCAGACATAATATCGCTGCAGCCATTAATATTTTTTTCATCACACTCCTTGTTTAATTGATAGCGCAAATATATCTAAAAAAATTATTACAGTATAAAGTGAACCGGTATTTTTCCCTGTTTTTTTTAGAATGATAGCTATACCTTTGCACGAACTCGTTTTCCACAAAATTATTTGCAACAATTATTTTATATGTTTAAGAAATTAATACTATTGCTGATCCTTCCTGTTCTGCTTCATGCACAAAATAAACCCGCTTCTTCTGATATCGAACAAACTGACTCAGGAAAGAATTCATCTCTTCAAAAAATTATTATTGATTCGGATATAAGTTTTAATGAAGCGCTTTCCGAGCTTAAAATTCCTGCTAACATTAAGGATCAATTAGTGCTTGAAACTGTTAACTATTATGGTCTTGATGATATGCTTCACCAAGGACAAATTCTGGTAAACAAAAAAATTGCAGAGGAAGTAATTCAAATATTTGAATTTATAAAACAGATAAGATTTCCAATTGAAAAAGTTATCCCTCTAAGTAAGTACAATTGGTCCGATTCTAAATCAATGGAAGATAATAATACGAGCAGCTTCAATTTCAGGTTTGTTTCTGGATCGAGAATCCTTTCAAAACATGCAAACGGACTTGCCATTGATATCAATCCCAAGCTTAACCCATATGTTAAAAAGGGCAAAATGATTCCTGCGAATGCAGTTTATGATTCAACTTCAGTGGGAACTTTGACCCAAAATTCAGAACTAGTCAAAGAATTTAAACGACGAGGCTGGTCATGGGGTGGTGATTGGAAAAGTTTGAAAGATTATCAGCATTTCCAGAAAGAGCTGGAAAAGTAAAAACATTTTTCGTTTATTCGCTTCTTTAAAAATCTTAATTCAAACACATCTCAGAAAATATTTAATAATAAAAACCGCCAGAAAAAATATTAATAGACATCCAGAAGTTTATATGAATTAATATTCCCGAATAGAAAAATGAGTGCTCTCCAAACACGCTTTGCCCAGTCCTTTTCGCCATGTTCAGAATCTTTAGCTTTAAACCAGTAGTAGTCTTCTCCCCCTTTATATCCTAAAGTTTCTAGTGAAGAAATTATCTCATCAATCCCGGGCTGTAATTCTTCTTCGATTCCGACTCCACCATTATCTAAATAAATTTTTACAGGCTTTTTTTCACCTGAATAATTTTTCATTACTGTTACATAATCATAGCGGTCAACTTTAAATGCAGGTGAAACACACGCAGCTTTCGAAAATATTTCAGGATATTCCCAAACGAGAATAAATGAAATTAATCCTCCAAGTGACGAACCAATTACAGCGGTATTATTTTTATCAGGGCGAGTTCTGTAGTTCGCATCAATAAATGGTTTCAATTCTTCAATAATAAATTGCAGGTATGCATAGCCTGTATCGTTGTTTGCATATTCACTGCTTCTCTCCACTGAATTGTAAATTCCAACGATAATCAATGGTTCTATTGCTTTGTTTTTTATTAAAGTATCAGCCGCTTCATCAATCTGCCAGTCAATTCCGAATGCGGAAGTAGCCGGGTCAAAGGCATTCTGACCATCATGCATATACAAAACAGGATAACGCTTATCATCATTTTCTTCATAACCAGGGGGAAGCCAGACTACAATATCTCTTGGTTTTATTTTCCTTCCTTTAAAATTTTTATGATAGTTTACAGTTCCTGTAATTTGTCCGGATATTATTTTTTCTTCACTAGAAACAAATTGATCAGCCCACAGATTAATTTTATAAGCAAGAGTCGTATCGTTAATAACTTTCAATCTATGATTAGATGGAACACTACCGTCATCATTCAAAGCTTCTGTTAACCATGTTCCTCTTGTAAATTTGAATTCAATGGAAATACCTTTTGAGAACTGCAATTTTTTCTGCCATTTATTGTCAATAAATTCCAGAAGCTGACCGTCCGGAGCCCATCTTCCCAATGAAACATCATTTCCGGCAATATAGACCATCGAACTTTCAGGCACATTTTCTGCTTCAACGATGAAAGTAACCTGAACAATATTTTGTGCAGTTAACAGCTCAGCGAAAATCAGGATGATGTAAAAGTACTTTATTTGCATTGCATTGTGAGAAACAGATAGAAATTAAAATTGAAGATATTTATGTGGGGTAAATATAATGACTGTTAATTAAAATCCTGAAAGATTAATTTTATCGGTGATGAAAATAATTAAATACATAGTATTGGTTTCATTTATTTTTAATTTTTCCTGTGCAGATAGAAATCCATTAACGGGCAGTGATTTCGATCCGACACTTGGCGGGAACTACACAGATTTACGTGGAATAATTTCCGGGACTTTATTAAAAAGTGATTCGCCGTTTTTAGTCTCAGCGGATTTGACAGTCGATTCAACCAGTGTGTTGAATATAGAACAAGGATCCGAACTGTTTTTCAGACCGGATGTAAAACTCACTGTTTACGGAAGGATTGATGCTATCGGAACAAAGAATGAACCAATAAGATTTACAGTGTTCGATCTTAATACTGATTGGGCGGGGATACATTTATTAAATCCGGCAGATTATTCTACATTTCAATTTTGTGTAATTGAAAGAGTATTTCTGCCTGAGGCAAGTTTTGTAGACAATGGAGCATTAGAAATCTTGAATGGAAGTGCTGAGGTAAGTAACTGTATTTTTCAAAATAACTATGTACAGTTTGGCGGCGGCTTGTCAATTAATAATTCAAATGTAATTATAATGAACAATGTTTTTTACAGGAACCGCGGTGCTTACTACGGCGGTGCTATTCTTTCAGAAAATTCAACAACAAAAATTATTAATAACACATTCTATAAAAACTACAGTCTGCTTTACGGCGGCGGAGTGGTAATTGATGAACCGGTAAATGAAGAAATCCAGAACAATATTTTTTACGAAAACTCAACCTATCTCGGAGATCCAAGGATTGAAATTATTTCCGGGGATTCTTCAAACGTCTTTGAGCAGTATAACTTTCTTGCATTCGGAACAATGAACCCCGAGTTTATTTCAGGAACTAATTTAAGACTTTCACAAACCTCACCTTGCAGACACAGCGGAAATCCCGATCCAACCTTTAACAATTTTGACGGCAGCAGAAATGACCAGGGTGCTTACGGTGGACCAGACGGGGATTGGTAACATTTAGCGTTACCAAAAATTATTCTTACTTTTGGATCATGAAAATTTCATTTGGTGACTGCCAGATCAGAAGCTATTCACATTCCGATAAAGAAGCCATTGCAAAGTATGCTAACAATTATGATATTTTTAAAAATTTAAAAAACAGGTTTCCTTATCCTTACACATTGGAAGATGCTGAAGAATGGCTGATCACGGTCTGCACACAGGATCCTGAAATTAACTTTGCCATTGCTACTGAACATGAATTGATCGGAGCTATTGGTTTGGAAATACAGGATGATGTGAATATGTATTCTGCGGAGATTGGTTACTGGCTTGCAAAACCTTTCTGGGGAAAAGGAATTGCTACTGAAGCTTTGAAAGTTCTGACCAAATATGCATTTGAGAATTTTGAGTTTAACAGGATTTTTGCAGGAGTTTTTGAATTAAACCTGCCATCTGCAAAGGTTTTGGAGAAAGCAGGTTACAAACCCGAAGCAAGATTAAGAAAATCCGTATTTAAAGAAGGTAAATTCCAGGACCAATTGATTTACTCAATTTTGAGGGAAGAGTTCGAAATAAAATGAATGACAATCTAATTAAATTATTTGAAGACTGGGCTAAGGAAAAATTAATCACTTTAGTTCCTCTACCTGAATCGGGATCAAACAGAAAATATTTCCGGCTTCTTAGCGAATCAAAAACTGCGATTGGAGTTTTTAATCCTGATAGGAAAGAGAACCTTGCCTTTATCACTTTCACAAAACATTTTTTGAAAAAAGGATTAAAAGTTCCCCGGCTTTACACACACGACTTAAAGCAAAACATTTATTTAATTGAGGATCTTGGAGATACAACTCTTTTCTCACTGATCGATAAGAAAAAAACCCAGGATGAAATACCGGCTGATATAATTAATTATTATAAAGATTCTCTGAAAAATCTTATTCGTTTTCAGATTGATGGAGGCAATGGACTTGACTACTCAGTTTGTTACCCAAGAGAAAAATTTGATAAGAAATCAATTCTCTGGGATTTAAATTACTTCAAATACTACTTTATTAAGCTCTTAAATATTCCGTTTGATGAACAAGGACTGGAAGATGATTTTAAATCATTTTCTGATTTTCTCCTCTCAACAGAAACAAAATATTTTATGTATCGTGATTTTCAATCAAGAAACATCATTGTACACAACGATGAGCTTTACTTTGTTGATTATCAGGGTGGCAGAAAAGGTGCACTTCAATATGATCTTGCATCATTATTGTTCCAGGCAAAAATGAATCTTTCGACAAAATCGCGGGAAGAACTGTTGTCATTTTACCTGGAGGAATTGAGCAAACGGATTAAAATAAATCGAAAAGATTTTAAAAAATATTATTACGGCTATGTATTGATAAGGATTTTACAGACACTTGGTGCATACGGTTTCAGAGGATACTTTGAAAAGAAAGCACACTTTCTTATTAGCATTCCGTATGCGTTAAAAAGTCTTCAATGGTTAGTGGATGAAAAACACCTTCCCAAAAAAATTCCTGAACTAACCAAAGTGATAAATTCTATTTTGAAAAATGAAGAACTGAATAAAATTGTTCCGGCATCGCAAAATGAAAAGCTGAGAGTTAGCATCAACAGCTTTTCTTATAAAAGATCGATACCTATTGATTTCACAGGTAATGGAGGCGGTTTTGTATTCGACAGCAGGGCAATTCCGAACCCGGGTAGAATTGAAGAATTTAAAAAACTTACTGGGAAGGACGAAAAGGTAATTCGGTTTCTTGATAATGATGAAAATGCAAAAAATTTTTTGAAAAATACTTTTGAAATAATTGATCAGACTATCGCAAACTACCTGGAAAGGAATTTTAAAAACCTGATGGTAAATTTTGGATGCACCGGCGGGCAGCATCGTTCAGTGTACTGTGCAGAAAAACTTTCACAGCATCTGAAAGAAAACTTTAATGTTGATGTTACATTGAATCATTCAGTACTAGCTCGAATGGAAAACTAATATGCGTGCGATGATACTTGCTGCCGGGTTAGGAACCCGTCTTAAACCTGTCACAGAAAAAATTCCCAAAGCTTTAGTTACGATAAATAATCAAACTCTTCTAGAACTGATCATCAAAAAACTTGCAGCATCAGGATTCGATAAGATTATAGTCAACATTCATCACTTTGCAGATCAAATTAGCGAGTATCTTAAAGAAAAAAATAATTTTAATATTGATTTAACAATTTCTGATGAGAGAGAGGAATTACTAGACACCGGAGGTGGATTGAAAAAAGCTTCTTGGTTTTTTGATGATGGGAAACCTTTTCTTCTACACAATGTGGATGTTTTATCAAACATAGATTTAAAAAATTTATATCAATTCCATCTAAAGGGAAATTCAATTGCAACTTTAGCTGTACAAAAAAGAAAGTCATCCAGGTATTTTTTGTTTGATAAAGATGACCGGCTTTGCGGATGGAAGAATGATAGAACAGGTGAGATAAAATATTCGGGTAAGCATACTTCAAATCTGAATCAGTCAGCATTCAGCGGAATACAGGTGATTGACCCTAAGATATTTAAATTAATGCCGGAGAGAAAAATATTTTCACTGGTTGATTTGTATCTTCAGATTTCTTCTAAGCAAAGAATAACTGGATTTAATCATGTCAAAGAGGAATGGATTGATGTTGGTAAACCAGAAAATCTAACTATAGCCGAAACTTTACTCAAAAAGATAAACAAAGTTTAACTGTAACGATCTAGTTTAAATTTCTCCCCAAGATATAATTTCTTCACTTCCTCATCGTTTGCCAAATTATCAGCACTTCCCTGCTTAAAAATCACCCCGTCAATTAAGATGTAAGCTTTATCAACAATACTTAAAGTTTCATGGACATTGTGGTCCGTTATCAAAACACCGATTCCCCTGTTTTTTAAATTTGCCACAATATTCATTATGTCTTCAACGGCAATCGGGTCAACCCCGGCAAACGGCTCGTCAAGTAATATGAAACTCGGATCAGTGGCAAGTGCACGTGCTATTTCTGTTCTTCTTCTTTCACCGCCGCTAAGTTGAAATCCCTTGCTTTTCCTGAGATGCTTTATTGAAAGTTCATCAAGAAGTCTTTCACATTTTTTTATGCGCTCTTCTTTATTAAGTTTTGTCATCTCAAGAACGGCTAATAAATTTTCTTCTACTGTCAATCTCCTAAAAACCGAAGCTTCCTGGGGCAAATAACCAATTCCCATCTTTGCCCGTTTATACATTGGTACTGTAGTAATTTCCTCATCATCAAGAAAAACTTTTCCTGCTTCCGGTTTAATCATCCCGGTAATCATATAAAAAGTTGTAGTTTTGCCAGCACCATTCGGACCAAGCAAGCCGACGATTTCTCCTTTCGAAACCTGAACAGAAGCTCTGTTTACCACTTTTCGTTTCTTATAAATTTTTACTAAGTCTTCACTTCTTAAAGTATTGGACATATTCTCCGGTTTATTTTATTTAATCGTGCTGATCAGTTCTTCTTTTAACGGGCGATTTTGATTGAACACAAATTTAGGCAAAGTGAATGTTCTTTCAATACCAATAACTTTATTTTCAGGATGATATTCACTTGAGGGTGATCCATATAATCTTACCTCACTAACTTCATTTTCTTCAAATACCAGCGTTGCAGAATTTGAAGCAGATTTTGTCAAACCATTAGGTTTTTCATCTTCATATAAGTAGTAGATGCTTCGAACATTTCCATCAAAAACTGCATTCTGGATTTTATCATTATTAAAATTTATCTTTACATTATTTGAAGAAGTCTGATCATACCTTTGTTGAAAAACCTTATGCTGCGATAACATAAAAGAATTATTAATAACATCCAGGTTTTTAATATTGTTCTCCTCAAGATAAATTGTTATCGAATCACCCGTCAGCTGTGAATTCTCATACCACAGAACTGGCGGCTGTGTTGTTTCACCTGATTTTTCAGTAATGATTTTATCATCCGACCGAAAGTAAAGAGTTAAATCATTTAAAGATGCAAACTCACCGCGAACTATTTTAACCGAATCAATCGCTCTGAATAAATTTGAAGCACCCCTTATTGCTTCCATCTTTAAACATTTAATTACCAGCGTATCGATCCTGGTTTTAGTTAAAGTATCTTCACCAGTTTGATAGGAAGTGTCGATCTGAACTAACAAAGGATTTTTATCGATGATAGTAAATTTTTGTTCTCCATAGTCTTCAAGGTGATCACCATAAACAATCGTGTTATTCTCCAGGCTTGATATTTTGACATTGCCGAATGCAAAACTTGTTTGGGATTTTCTGAAATGTTCAAGACTATCTGCATTAATAATGCTGTTTTCACTTTTGATTATTACATTATCTACTGCTATTGCTTTGTCTTCATTCTTAAAATAAATAAGTTCATCCGAATTTAAAGTTGTTACTGAATCGATCAGGGAAACATTAGATTGAAAGACTGCTATATTGCTGTCAAAAAAATATTCGCCGCTGTCAGCAGACAAAATTACTTTTTTATCATCTAGAATAATCCCGCTTACACTTTTTGTCATTTTAACATCACCAAAATAAAAACCTGTTGGTGTAGTAAGTGTTAAACTATCCTGGTTAACAACCACATTACCGATCAATTCTGCTTCGTTCTTTAATAAGTATTGAATTGCTTTATCACAGGTTACAACTACATTACCTTGTGTCAGTAAAACTTTTCCGATTACTTCTCTGATAGATTCGCCATCTACAACTCTGCCAACTAGGCTATCGCCTATCACTCTAATGGATTCGCTTTTTTCCTGTGAAAAGCTATAGGTTGAAAAGAACAGAAAAATTAAAAACAGGAGCAGCTTCTGTGAGATGAACATTATTTTTTATCCGGAGTAGTAATGTAAGTGATATTATAGATTACATAATTTCTCAATTGCTGATCAGATTCAAATCCGTATCCTTCAATAATTTCGTCAGGAGATTCAATTCTTATAAATTTATCCGAGACGATTTTCCTATCCTGGTTTCGCCACATCATTTCATCCGTAGTTATAACTACCCCGCTGTCATTTACTGCAACAACACTATCAATGGCATAAAGGTTTTCATTACTTTCATCAACCCTGCCAAATTTAGAAGTCAGAGTTGTAGTTTTTATTTCATTTAAATCATAAAAATCCACCTGGAGCCCGCTGTCAATAAAAGTTTCTTTTGATTTTTCGAAAACGCGTAAATGACCGGCATACAATATCGCCCTGGTCTTTCCGGAATCCGTGAAGAATACTGTAGAGTTCCAGCTTTCCTGGGCTGGTAATTCCACACCTTCAATTGATGGATCAACAGGTGGTTTAACTTTTTCTTTTGTGCAGTTGGTAATGAGAACTAAAATGAAGAGCAAAGTTATGATCTTCATCTTTTTTGCAAACCAAGATTTATTAATTCATGCAGATGTAAAATCCCGATAGGTTTGTTTGATGAATCAACAACAACCAGAGAAGTAATTTTATAATTTTCCATTTGCTGCAATGCGAAAGAAGCTAAATAATCTTTTTGAATAACCTTTGGATTCTTTGACATAAAATCCCCGGCAGTTACATCTTTAATATCCATGGTTTTTTCCAACAAACGACGAAGATCTCCGTCTGTTATCATACCCTTAAGTATTCCGTTTTTATCAACAACGCAGGTTGCTCCAAGCCTTTTGCTCGTCATTTCAAGAATTATGTCTTTCATACTTGCATTCTCGGTGACTACCGGGATGCCATTACCTTTGATCATAATCTCTTCAATCTTCAGAGATAATCTTTTACCAAGACTTCCACCGGGATGAAGCATTGCAAAATCTTCAGCAGTGAATCCTCTTTTTTCAAGAAGAGCAACTGACAACGCATCACCCATAACCAAAGTCGCTGTTGTTGATGACGTCGGAGCCAGGTCATGAGGGCAAGCTTCTTCCTTAACAGCTATATTCAGAAAAATATCAGAATCTCTGACTAATACTGAGTCCGGATTTGCAGACATTGCAATCAATTTTACACCCATTCGTTTGAACAGTGGAAGTAATTTTTCTATTTCCTCTGTTGCACCGCTTTTTGAGATGATGATAACAACATCTTCTTTTCTGACCATTCCAAGATCACCATGCAATGCATCTGTCGGATGAAGATATATTGCAGCTGTACCAGTGGAATTTAAAGTTGCAACAATTTTTCGTGCAATCAATCCTGATTTTCCCATACCGGTCAGCACAACTCTTCCAATGCTGTTGAATATTACTTCAACTGCATGAGTAAATTCTGAATTTAAATTTTCTTCAAGACCTGCAACCGCTTCAGCTTCTATGCGGATTACTTTCTTCCCGATTTTTAATATATCATTATTATTCAAACCTGTCCTCTTTTAAAAATTTTTAACAGCTTTTTATTTGATTTTCTTAAGTTCAGTGATTCAGTTTTTTCATCCTTAATGTTAAACTTACTCAGGTACTTGTCATACATCAAAAATGCATTTCTGATTTCATCATTCTTGTATTCATTTATGTTTTCAAAAAAAATACCGGGACTTAATGCAAGTTTGGGATCACGAATATTTTTTAATCTCATCAGCTCATTAAAAAAATTCGTTACAGGAATTATGTGGTTTACGCTTGTTGAATTTTCGTGAAGCCATATTTTTTTTAATTCCGGAGCAACAGCTAATATGTACGCGCCAGGAGTAATTACATATTCTCTCACTTCAGCATTCCCGAACAAATATTTTTCTCCCGGATTCCAATTGGAATAACACTTAACTTTATCGACAGTAAGATCATTCTCGAAAGATAAAATGGATTTTGAAGTGATATCGAATTCAATTTGCTCTTCCTGCTCTTCGTGAACGATTACATCAATATTGTCACTTCCACTTACAACAATACCCAGTGCAAACACAGGAGATGAAGGAATACTTAAGTCAGGTTCAGCTTCCCGGCTTCCAAGAAAATAATTATTGCCTCCAAATCTTCCGGAACCAATAACCAATAAATTATTAATTTTTTGACGATACATTTTGTATCCATATTTCGATTCAGGTAATATCGAGAACAGAATATTTTTTTCGGCTACTGTTAATTGTCTTGGAAAATTATTTAAATCCAAATCATTCCTTAATTTTTAAATCGCTTGGCGATAGAATCAATTTCTTTTATTTCAACCAACAGATTTTCCAGATCTTTCAATGGAAGCTGACTTTCAGCATCACTTAACGCTTTTGACGGATCAGGATGAACTTCGAGAAACAAGGCGTCGATACCAACAGCTGCAGCAGCCCTTGCTAACGGTTTTATAAATTTCGGCTGACCACCGGTTGTACTTCCTTTACCCGGAATTTGAACAGAATGAGTTGCATCCATGACAACCGGGTAACCAAGTTCTTTCATTATTACAAGCGACCGCATATCAACAACAAGATTATGATAACCGAAAGTTGTTCCTCTTTCAGTAAGCATAATTCTTTTATTGCCGGTTGATTTCACTTTTTCAGCAGCAAACTTCATATCTTCGGGTGCCAGGAATTGTCCCTTCTTGATATTCACAACTTTACCTGATTCCCCAGCAGCAATTAACAATTCTGTCTGTCGTGAAAGAAAAGCGGGGATCTGAATTACATCAACACTGTTTTTTACCTTTGTTATTTCTTCAGGATTGTGAACATCGGTAAGTACTGTCAGGTTTAATTCTGACCTGATTTTTTCCAGCAGCCTGATAGCGGCTTCATCCCCTATTCCGATAAAGGAGTGCAAGTCTGTTCTGTTTGCTTTTTTATAGCTCGATTTAAAGATAAATGGAATTTTTAGTTTGTTAGTAATTTTTTTGATCTCTCTGGCAGTCTGCATTACAATTTTTTCATTTTCAATTACACAAGGACCAGCAATGAGAATGAATGGATTATTTCCGCCTATCTTCAAGTCATTTATTTCAAACATAAGTTGTGATTTTTTTCTGGATAAATAATGACGTTTGTAAATATAAAAAATATACCGATTTTATTAATGGTGATTGAGTGTACTCTTATTGATTGCAACTTTGGAATAAAATAACACTGGTTACCAAATTTTCCTGGAAGATTTTAAGTGTTCCTCCTATTTTAAGATGATACCTTTCATCATTATTAAATAGTTTATACTCATAAAAATAGGTTAAAATGACATCAAATCATTAAATTAACAGCGATATTTTATGCAGATTCAAAACAGCATTAGTAAAATATTTACACTTAACCATTGTAAAAGAAAAAGGATATGATAAGAAAAATTATTGCAGTCATATTATTAAATTTTTGTTTAATCAATGCACAACCTGCTGAAAGTCTCAATTCATCTGAAATTAAATTAGCTTTGGAAAAACTGAAAGTACTCGGCAGCGTGCTTTACATCGCAGCTCACCCGGATGATGAGAATACAAAAGCTTTAGCATATTTTTCAAAAGGGAAATTAGTTCGTACAGGATATCTCTCAATTACCCGTGGCGACGGCGGACAAAACCTGATTGGAGATGAACAAGGAGACATTCTGGGAATTATCAGAACCCAGGAATTATTACAAGCTAGAAGAATTGACGGAGCCGAACAGTTTTTTACCCGTGCGATAGATTTTGGTTATTCTAAAACGCCGGAGGAAACTTTATCCAAATGGAACAAAGAGAAAATTTTATCAGACGTTGTTTGGGTTATAAGAAAATTTAAACCTGATGTAATCATAACAAGATTTCCAACCACCGGGCAGGGAACTCACGGTCATCATACAGCCTCTGCAATTTTAGCGCTTGAAGCATTCCGGGTTGCTGCTGATCCAAATGCTTTTCCGGAGCAATTGCGATTTGTCGGGACCTGGCAGCCAAAACGAATTTACTGGAATGCCTGGACACCTGCATTGAATTCAATGAATATTAATCCTGACACTTTACTCAAAATTAATTTTGGAGAATATTCTCCCCTGCTAGGAAAATCTTATACAGAAATTTCTGCTGATGCCAGAACTATGCATAAAAGCCAGGGCTTTGGTGATTCAGGATGGCGTGCGGATTTCTTTAACTACTTTCTTTTATTGAATGGAAGTAATTCTGTTAATGATATTTTTGAAGATGTTGACCTGACCTGGAATAAAATTTCCGGTGGAGCTGATGTTGAGAAATTAATTAACAAAGCAATTGATAGTTACGATTTTCAAAATCCAAAAAATGTTGTTCCGATTTTACTGGAACTTTATGACGCAATCCAAAGAGTGGACGATGTCCATTGGAAAGAATTAAAGAGCAAGGAAGTTTTAGATCTTATCAGGTCGTGTGCAGGAATCTGGATTGAAGCAATAGCCGATGATCTTCTTACTACGCCTGGTAGTAAGTTAAACGTCGCATCAGGTATTGTCAATCGCTCTGATCTGAAAGTTGAATTAAAAGAAATAAATTTAACCTGTCAGGTTAAAGATAGTCTCATAAATTCGTCATTAACCAAGGGCGAGTTACTTAGTGTGAACAGAACAATTGAAATTCCAACAGACTTTAATTTCAGTCATCCTTACTGGCTCGAAAATGAACATTCTGAAAATGTATATGAAATTGATGATCAAATGTTAATTGGTCTGCCTGTAAAAGATTTTCCTTTAATTGCTGAATTTAAAATCTCGATTGAGGGAAGGGAAATTATTTTAACCACACCAATATTTTTCAGAACCACCGATCCGGTCGAAGGTGAAATATATCGCCAGATTGAAATTGCTCCTCCAGTTACAATAAATATTGAAAAGGATCTTTTTCTTTTCAGCACTAATGAACCGAGAAGTATTTCCGTCTCAATAAAAAATAATGGTGATGAGCTAAATGGAACACTCCGCTTAAATTTAGAAAAGAGCTGGAAAACTGAACCGGAGAAATATTCAATTAATCTTAAAACAAAAAATGAAGAACAGCATTTTAGTTTTTTGATTCATCCGCCTGATAGTCCATCAGAATCAGAATTGAGTGTTGAAGTCATTATCGACGATAAAATTTATTATAGAAGTGCGGTATCAATTGATTATCCTCATATTCCTATCCAAACATATTATCCCGAAGCAAAAGCTAAACTTGTAAAATTAAATATCGGTAAAAAAGTAGTTGAAAGTATCGGATACATTTCAGGCTCTGGCGATAAAATACCAGACTACCTGAAAGAACTTGATTTTAATGTGCAGTTATTAACTGATGAACAACTTACCAACGGCTCATTACAAAACTATGATGTTATCATCTCGGGAATCAGAGCTTATAATACAAATGAACGGGCCCAGGTTTACAGCGAAAAGCTTATGGATTATGTGAAAAATGGCGGGACCTATATTGTTCAATACAACACAGCCCACGATCTGCAGGCACAGCTTGGACCTTACCCGTTAACAATTTCGCGTGACAGGGTAACCGAAGAAGATACACAAATAAAAATTTTACTACCGGAACATAAATTATTCAACTTTCCAAACAAAATAACCCAGAATGATTTTAACGGCTGGGTTCAGGAAAGAGGATTATATTTTGCAGGGAGCTGGGATGAAAAATATATCCCTATGCTAGAGATGAATGACGCAGGTGAATCTCCTCAAAACGGATCTCTGTTGTATGCAGAATATGGAAGCGGAAAATACTTTTATACCGGACTTTCATTTTTCAGACAGTTGCCTGCCGGTGTTCCCGGAGCTTACAGACTTTTCATCAATATGATCTCATCCGGAAATAATGCCAATTAATCAGAAAGAATTTAATCCGACTGATAATTCTTCACCTCCGATTTTTGGAAGCTGGAAGAAAATCTATTTTACAGTTTGTGCTTTCCTGGTTTTCAATATTCTCTTTTTCTATTTCTTCACAAAGGTTTTTGATTGAGTATTATTGACTGGTTCGTGATGTGCGGATTTCTTGCATTTGTGGTAATCTACGGAACATGGAAAACAAGAAAGCCAAAAGATTTCGATTACTACCTGAGAACAGGCAAAACAACAGCGTGGTGGACCATCGCCTTATCCATTATGGCTACACAGGCTTCTGCAATAACTTTTTTATCAACTCCCGGTCAGGCTTATGTCGATGGAATGAGATTCGTTCAGTTCTATCTTGGTTTGCCTGTTGCAATGATAATTCTCTCCATAACTGCTGTTCCGCTTTACAATAAGTTAAATGTGTATACAGCTTATGAATATCTTGAAAAAAGATTTGATCTCAAGAACAGACTTCTTGGCAGCGGTTTATTCCTCACTCAAAGAGGATTAGCAGCGGGATTTACAATTTATGCTCCAGCGTTGATATTATCAGTAATACTTGGATGGGAAATTAATACGACCATAATACTAATGGGTGGAATGGTTATTCTTTATACGACAATTGGAGGAACAGAGGCGGTAAATAAAACTCACCTGATACAGATGATAATAATTACATCCGGAATGTTTTCTGCTTTCTTTATGATTTTCGTCCTGCTGCCTGATGATGTTTCCGTAATTGATGCTGCATACATAGCTGGTAAAATGGGAAAGCTAAATGCAATTGATTTCACATTTGATTTAAGTAACCGGTACACTTTCTGGTCAGGAATTATTGGTGGATACTTTCTTATGCTTTCATACTTTGGAACTGATCAATCACAGGTTCAGCGATATTTAGCCGGGAGCTCTGTTGCACAAAGCAGGATGGGTCTGCTAACAAATGGAATTGTAAAAGTACCGATGCAATTCATTATACTGTTCATTGGAGCAATGGTATTTGTTTTCTACCAGTTTGTAACTCCACCTTTATTTTTCAATCCGGTTGAAGAAAGAATAGTTAAAAACAGTGTTAGGTCATCAGAGTATCTTCAACTTGAAGAAAGTTATGATCATGTAAATGAACAAAAACAAAAATCAATCAAAGATCTTCTTTCAGCAATTAGAAATAATAATGAAAAAGTGATTGAAGATAAAACTTCTGAAGTGCATTTTAAAAATGAGGAAGCATCGATCATAAAAAAAGATGCAATTAAATTAATCAAAGAAACCAATCCAGGTTCAGATGGTAATGATACTAATTACATATTCCTGACATTTATAACTAAATTTCTTCCTGTTGGATTGATCGGATTATTACTGGCGGCAATTCTTTCAGCTTCCATGTCATCTACATCCGCAGAATTGAACGCACTCGCATCAACAACAGTAGTCGATTTCTATAAAAGATTAATTAAAAAGAACGGTTCAGACCGTCAATACTTAAATGCTTCCAAAGCTGCTACAGTATTCTGGGGAATTTATGCAATCTTGTTTGCTTTGTTTGCAAATAACCTCGGCTCGCTGATTGAGGCAGTAAATATACTCGGCTCACTGGTTTATGGCACTATCCTTGGAATATTTTTAACAGCTTTTTATCTCAAAAAAGTAAATGGAACGGCTACATTTGCTGCAGCAATTATTGCAGAACTTCTTGTATTATATTCTTACCTGTTTACTAAGATACCTTTTCTGTGGTATAACGTAATCGGTTGTATGACTGTAATCATAATATCTTTGTTGATCAACAATTTTCTAAAAACAAAATCTCAAAACTCTGCGAATTAAATATTCAGAGTTGCATGTTTAACCAGAATTTATATATTGATTGCCTAATCAAATAAAATTATTAAAGGATTAATCATGAAAGACAATGAAAAATTAGGAAGCTTCCTCATCGGAGTATTTATTGGAGGTTTGATTGGGAGTGTTGCTGCGTTTTTATTTGCTCCAACATCCGGGAAACAATTAAGAAGAAAGATTAAAGATAAAGCCGATGAACTGGTTGAAGATGCTGAAGAACTTTACCATGCTGGCAAAGAAAAAGCAGAAGAATTACTGACAGAAGGTAAGAAAAAAGCTGCATCAATTGCCCAGGATGTGAAGAAAATTGTCAGTAATTAGTAAGGGTTTCTAATCCTCATTTGGAAAAAGAACGCAAACTTCAGATTATCAGAGCTGCGGCAAAAAGATTTGCCAGGCACGGTATGGGGAAAACTACACTCGATGAAATTGCCAGGGATATAAGAATCAGTAAAGCTTCAATCTACCACTACTTTACGTCAAAAGATGAACTGTTCAATGAAACTTTAATTTGGGAAGTTTCACAATACCTGTCTGATATAAAAGCAATTTTTAATAATGAAGAATTTCCTGTCGGTGCCAGGATGCTTGAATATTTTAGTTTTAAAGAGGGAGCTGATCAAAAATATATTCTAATTTATAAACTTATAGTTCAATCATTAATACCAGAAAATTTGGAAGACACACAAACCATACTGAATAAGTTATTTGATGACGAGGAAGAAATCATCCGTCTAATCTTAAGTTCAGTTTACAGCGGGAGAATTGAAAGTATGAATAATTCATTACCGGGGTTCATAGTAACCATCAGCTGGGGAATGTCACTTGGTAATAATCTGAACAAAATTGCACGGCCTGAAAAAATTCTCAGTTCGAAGGAGTTGATTTTTAAAAGCCTTGAGAGCATAATGAGTTAAATTTTTTTCAGGTTTCTCGGTCTGCATTTTTCTTTCTTATTTAATATTTTCTTTACATCATTATAAAAAGCACAACTCTTATAATTCTTTCCCAAAGATTGATTTAATTTTCAATCTTAACAGACTGTTATTTTATTTCAGGAATCTTGTTAAGTAATTTGCTATCGAAATAATAAAATAACTGGGGACAATGAGATAATTTGGAAGTATATCCAACCTTGTTTAATTTAGTTTTAAAGTCAGCAAAAATTATAACAATCTAAAAAAAATTAGTAATGCCCTCTTTCTTTAACTCCTGGTTTCCATTTATTTATTTGTATGTGGTCGGTGGAATTTTCTTTTTCAGTGGAGTTTATATTATTAGGAAAAGTAAAGCAATAGATTTTACGAAGAAGCGACACCGTTTTTGGTTCAAAGTATTAATTTTTGGTTACTTTTATTTTGCAACGATTCATGCATTGCTCATTTTGGCCGCACTGTATCTTTAATAAATATTGAAAAATTTTCAGTATCTGGTCAACGGCCATCCCTCCATCAGGATTCTTGATATCTTTATTCTTCAGAATTATTTTACTAATTTAATAGCGGAATAATTGGTAGATTAAAGATAATTTATATAATTATTTATTTCTCAGGAGACACCATGAATAAAATACTTTTTACACTCTTTATATCATTTTATATTATTAGTGGATTCCATAATTTATCTGCTCAATCAGCTACTGACCAGATTGATGCAACTTCGGAATTCAAAGTGAATCCGAACCCCCATAATATTAATAGCACCGATGTAATTCCGGTCGAAGAGATATTCGGATTAAACCAGAATATTTTTGGTCCGTCTGGATTACGAGGACGTGGGAACATATTCTTATGCAACTCTCCCCGAAAATTAATTGAACATCGTCTTTATCTTAATCCAACGGCACCGGCAAATCTTTGGTTTTTGGTTTATGAGGGTGTTA
>DATDOL010000189.1:0-5403 GCA_035293265.1 Ignavibacteriaceae bacterium
GGCAGACCAATGCAAACTGCAACGAACGCAGTCGGATTGACAATCATAAATTTCGGGATTGGATCTGCAAACGCTGCTACGATAATGGATTTGCTTGCAGCAAGAATGCCAAAAGGAGTTTTGTTTCTTGGCAAGTGCGGAGGATTAAAAAGGTCAACTGAGCTTGGACATTTTATTCTTCCAACTGCAGCTATAAGAGGGGAAGGAACCAGCAACGATTACAAACCACCTGAAGTTCCAGCATTGCCATCGTTCAAAGTGCATAAATATGTTTCAGATATAATAATTAAAAGAGGATTTGAATACAGAACAGGTGTTGTGTATACTACGAACAGGAGAGTTTGGGAATGGGATGAAGATTTTAAGACTTACCTGCGTAAGCTTTCTACGATTGCAATCGATATGGAAACGGCAACTTTATTCATTGTCGGGTTAGTCAATGAAATCCCCAGAGGTGCACTTCTTTTGGTTTCAGATGTCCCGATGATTCCTGAGGGTGTTAAAACTGAAGAATCTGATAAAGCAGTCACAGAAAAATTCTCCCAGATTCATCTGGATATTGGTATTGAAGCTATGACTGGAATCGGCGAGCAAGGTGAGCAGATAAAACACTTTACATTTTAATAATCAGAAATTATTAGATGTTGTACTTACCAGCCTTTATTTCTTGCAAATTTTTCTAACAGCCAGCATATACAAAGCCAGACAAGACCTAAAGACCATCCTGCTATTACTTCGGTAGGTGTGTGGTTCGCTCCGAAAATTCTGCTGAGACCAATTATAAAAATTACGATTGAAGCAGTTAGAATATAGTACTGCCTAATTTTTGTTCCCCTGCTTTTCCTTGTAAGGTAAACTGCTGCAGTTAAATATAAAATTGTAGCCATCATTGCATGTCCGCTCGGATAGGTTGAAACAGTAGTGACGAAAGTATCCGATTCTTCTGAGGGTATGTCATAAGCAAACAGTGCTTTCATTAAAATCGTGAAGAATAAACCACCAACAATTATTATAAGAAATCTCCACATTCGTCTTTTATCTTTATTCTTATAATAGAATCCGGTAATGAATGCTACTGCTATACTAAGAAAAACAACTCCTCCAAGTGCGGCAATTTCCTTGTTAAGCTCGTAAAACCATTCAGGTCCGTACGTTTGGCTCCACCTGTTTGTATATCCTAAATTTTCCACCAAAAAATCTGTTGTCCATTCTGAAAAGCCATCAGTCAATCCTAACAGAGTTATCAAAAAAATAATGATGCCTGAAAATAGAAGCGAAATTACTAATGGATATTTTATTTTTTCCTGTGGATCTTCAGACGTGTGGTGGGAGTGCTCTAAACTATGTTCTGACATACGCGCTATAAATAATTGTTGAATTTGGTGAGAGCAAAATAGTGAAATATTTTATCAAGTGAGAATTATGAAATAAATTATAGGGAAAGCAAATAAAAACGTCCTAAGTTACCAGGACGTTTTTGTAAAAATGTATGAAAGGCTTACTCTGACTCAGAGTCCATTTTCTTTTTTTCAATAATTATCTTTTTAGTCGTTTTACCCGATTCGTCATCAAATTTAAATTCAAAGTAATTATCACTTTCTGACTTCATTTTTTCCAGATATGCTCCAGCCTCTTCGCCTTCGTAAACTTCTGTCCGTTCTTCACCATTTTCAGTTTCAGTAACTGTAACTTTCTTTTTCCCATCTTCAATTTCAACTTTAACGCGTTTTTCCAATTCATCCAAATCGCCTTCATCATCACCTAACCAAATCAATTCATCATCAGTGTCTCCGGTTATGTCAATTAATTCTTCATCATCATCCGATCTGATTATAATAACTTTTTTAGTTTCAGCATCTTCATCATTATATTTCATCAAAAAAGATTTTGATGTAATTGAACTGCTCTTAAGTTTTGCGAATAAATTTTGAGCTTCTTCACCTTCAAATGTGTAATCGATGCCGTTTGCAGTGATGGTGATTTTATCTATCGGGTCATCAATTTCCTCTAACTTTTTATTAACGTCCTGCCCCCATGACAATGGTGAGAAATAAAGCAGGCAGGAAAGACTTAGTATTAAATAATGAAATTGATTCATGAGAAATCTCCTTTTAAATATTGTAAAAAAAATTGCGGACTTTGTATTATAGACGTTATCCGTTGATTAATGTTCCCCTCACTTCTGATGGCTGAACTAATAATCTGTCTCTTATCAAATTTAATGTGCAGTTCATGGTGGATTTGATTATTTTAGCAACAGTTTTAAAACAGGAATAAGAATGATTCATAAAATATTATTCACAATATGTTATCTAGCGTTACTTTATAGCTGTTCTTCAGAGCCGGACTTTAGCGGCAGTTTTAATTTTATACCTGATAAATGTAAGCCGGGTGATGAAATTACAATTTATTATAATCTCGACAGCACATTACTCGCAGGAGAAGATGAAGTTAAGTGTATCGCTTATTTATACGGCAGCGAATTAAACAATACAATAGATGTTCCGTTAGATAGGAAGGGAAAAATTTTATCCGGAAAATTTATCACTGGTGAAAATGATTACGGAGTGATTTTAAAATTTAAAGCCGATGATGAAATTGACAACAATGATAAAAACGGTTATGTAATTAATTTTTATAATGAGCAGGGTGAAAAAATTCCAGGTACTGAAGCCGGTTTAGCTTCGGCTTACAGCACCTGGGGTGCCTGGTATCTGGATCTCGAAAGAGACAAAGAAAAAGCATTAGCTTTATTCAATCAGGAGTTTGAAGCTAATCCTGAAATTAAAGCTGAATTTTTATTACCTTACCTTGAAGTTGTTTATGCAATCCGGCTAAATGATCGGAATGAAATTATAAGCAGTGAACTTGATCAGTTGGAAAAAAAATCTGTACAAAGTGAGAATGACCTGGAAATACTTTCAAGAATGTATGAGAATATCGGAAACCAGCAAGCTGCAGAAAAGGTTGCAGGCATATTAGCTCAAAAATATCCTCAAAATGAATTCGTGCATGAGAAAATTTTTGCCGTTTTCAAAAGCGAAACGGATATAAACAGAAAAATTGAATTATCAAATGAATTTGAAAATAAATTTCCTGACAGTAAATATTCAATGCTAATGTTTGATCTGATTGCAAACGCCTACAGAGATTTAAAAGAATATGATAATGCTCTTAAGTTTTTCAAAGTGAACCCTAATAAAACCAGCTCATATCGTTATTATGTAGTTGCTAAAAGAATGATTGATGAAAAATCCGATATGAAAGTTGCTGAGCAAATTGCAAAACTCGGAGTTGACCGGTGCAGAAAAGAAGTGGATAATCCTCTTAAAGAAAAACCTGAATACTTGTCTGAAAGTGAATGGATTGAGGAACGTAATTATTATCTCGGTTTAAATTTATATGCTTACGGAATTTCACTATATCAGCTTGAAAGAAAATCTGAATCGCTTGCTCCATTGGAAGAAGCTGTTGCCCTGACAGAAAGGAAAGAAGGAGATATAAATGAAATTTATTCTAAAGCTCTTGTGCAAAACGGGAAATACAGCAAAGCAATGACGGACATCAGCGAGTTTATCAAAATGGGCAACAGCACAGTAAAGATGAATGAACTATTGAGAGAAGCATACCTTAATGAAAAGGGAAGTGAGACAGGATTTGAATTTTATGCAGTACAATTTGAAGATGCCGCTAAAGAAAAGCTTATCGAAAAACTAAATAATGAAATTACGCTCGAACCTGCACCCGGATTTACTTTGATAGATCTCCAGGGAAAAGAAGTTTCACTTTCAAATTATAAAGGTAAAACTGTAATCTTAGATTTTTGGGCAACCTGGTGTGGTCCATGCCTTGCATCATTTCCCGGGATGAAAAAAGCAGTGGAAAAATACGGTGACAATGAAAACGTTAAATTCCTTTTTGTCAATACCTGGGAGAGGGTTGAAGCAAAACGAAAAAATGCTGCTGATTTTATTTCAAAGAATGATTATCCGTTTCATGTTTTAATGGATGAAGAAAGCACCGTTATTGAAAAGTACAAAGTAAGCGGGATTCCGACCAAGTTTATAATCGACGGACAGGGCAATATCCGTTTTAAGAGTATTGGCTATATAGGTGCTGAAGATCAGCTTGTGGAAGAATTATCTGTAATGATCTCGATGGTTGACTGATAATTGTAAATATTTAAAAATAAAATTTTAACTGCAATTATTGATTCATATTCTTCGTCTGAAACCTTCACCCAGAACTTCATGCACATTGTGAACAGTTACAAATGCATTCGGGTCGATTTCTTTTATTGTATTGGTGAGCTTGCTGAGTTCTCTGATTGCAACTACAGCAACCAAAATTTCTCTGTCAACATTTTTATATAATCCTCTTGCTTTCAATGCAGTAGCACCTCTGCTGAATTCTTTCATCACTACTTCTGCAATTTCTTTATGTTTATCTGAAATGATATACGCGGCTCGTGCATAGTCGAAGCCATCGGTAATTGCATCAACCAATCTGCTTGCAACAAAGAGAAGAAATAATGCATACAAAGTCAAAGTCATTGCAGATCTTTCTAAAGCCAGCTCTTTATATTCAATTACAAATCCTGCTAAACAAATAACAAAAAAATCTGCAATCATTATTCCCATACCCGGCTTAATTCCAAACTTCTTCTGCAATATTGCTGCTATGATATCAGTTCCGGCGGTTGAACCTCTGAATTTAAAAACAATTCCTAGTCCAATTCCAAGCAGTGCTGCACCGATCAAGATTAAAAACAGGAAATCATTCTTAAGCAGATTTTGAATCGTAGCGCTCTCCTGCAGTTTTATAAAAGTAAAGCCGGGAATTTCTCCCCGGAAAAAATCAATAAAGAAAGCATTGATACTGAAACCGAAAAATGTCCTGACACCGAATTGTTTTCCTAATTCTTTTACTCCCCAGATGTAAAGCGGCAAATTCAAAACCCATATTGTCAAACCAATCGGCACTGATCCACCGGTTAAATAATAAATTGCCATTGAAAGTCCGCTGACACCTCCCGGAACAACCCGTGCATCGACGAGAAAGACGCCAATACCAATTGCCATAATTGCAGCACCAATTGATATAATTAAATAATCTACAATTGCTTTTTTGTTGATGTCAATTTTTTTCATGGTTGTTCCTTTCGGCTTTTCAATTTCAATATTCAAAATTGTTCAGAAACATATTGAAAATAATTTTAATCAGGTACTGTTGGATTATGGTGAGGAAGGAAATAAAAGCAGGAAGAATTTCCTTTAGGGAATTAAAGACTCAATTAAAAATAAATTCCATACCAAATACCACTTGGAGTAATTCTTACAGCTGGTAATGGCATTCGTAAAAAATTAAGTTCACTCTTAAAAAACCTGAACCAATCCAAATCAT
>DATDOL010000190.1:0-2860 GCA_035293265.1 Ignavibacteriaceae bacterium
ACTATTATATCTCCGGACTCTACTTTATATTTCGCAATATCGGAATTAGGATCATCAATTTTTCTAAAGTCAAGCGAGCTTCCTTCTGTTAATACTCGAAGTTGATTTTCCAGGTAAAAGTAAGTCGTATCCTCTGGGATAACATTTGACATTCGGTACATTAATGCAGCTTCCAGATTGACAATTGTATTTCTAAATCTTGGGTCTTCAAGATCCGGCTGTTCGGTCAAAGAAATATTATACTGTCTCTGCAAAAAGATAGCGAGACTGCTTTGCTTATAGACTCTAGATCTTGTCAAAGATGCTTGTGGGGTAAATCCTCCAGCCAATTGAATAACTTCATATAGAGTAGTATTATCTTTTGTTATAGGAATCGAGCCGGGCGATTCTACTTCACCAAGAACTACTGCGTTGAAATTTTTTTTCTGAGTTTCTTTTGTAACAAATCTTATGCGGTCGCCTCTTTGAAGGAGCACATCATCATTAATCCCAACTTTTTCAAAAAACTGTTTTTGTCCGTCATAGGATAATCTTGAAAATTCTACACTGTCAATTTTTTCGTAGGCCGGATTTAGTCCATCCACCAACTCAATTGCATCTTTCAACCTGTCCCCTTCAATAAAATAAAAAGTTCCTGGTCTGTTTACAGCTCCTGATACACTGAAAAAATTCCGGCTAATATCATATGGTGGGAATATTATTACATCATCATTTTTGAGATAAGGGTTATTCTTAAAGTCTCCATTAATTCTGAATTTTTCCAGGTCAAGAATAAGCTCATCGCCAGTAGACCTTTTAATTCTGATTCCACGTAATACAAACCTCCTTAGTTCATCTTTGGATTTCCTATAAACATCAGGGTCACTTGTGGCTCTAAGAGCAATGTCTATTGCTTCGTTATATATTCTTGTTAGGAATTCATCTACACGCTCATTTAGTAGTGCAGGAAAAGTGCCGTTAACCGGAAAACTGCCTCCTATGGTAACCGAGATAATTATATTATTCATTGTACTTGGATTATTAAACCTTGAGTCAAGAATTTGTGAATAATTATTTACGGTGAGAAAAATGGTTATGACTGCAGTTAAGATTTTATTATTCATTGTAATAATCTCTGATATTTTTCCCAGGCTTAGTAGTTAATTGTTGGAGTACTGAATGTCATAATATTTTCTGTAATCTCCTGATGTTATCCTTTTCCACCAGATTGAATTATTTAAATACCAATCTATGGTGAATTTTATTGCTTCATCAAATTTATGTAATGGTTTCCATCCGACTTCTTGCTGAATTTTTGTTGAATCAATTGCATATCTTCTATCGTGACCAGGTCTGTCCTTTATAAAACTTATTAAGTTTTCGGATTTTAGCAAATGTTTAAGAATCAATTTAATAATTTCAATATTGGTCATTTCAGATGAGGCACCAATATTATATACCTCACCAGCTTTACTATTCTCCAAAATAAGTTCAATTGCTAAACTATGATCATCCACATAAATCCAATCTCTGACATTAAGTCCATCGCCATAAACCGGAAGCTTCTGGTCGTGAATTGAATTTATTATCATCAGTGGAATAAGCTTTTCAGGGAATTGAAAAGGTCCGTAGTTGTTGGAACATCTTGTAATAACCACAGGAACTCCATAAGTGTGATGGAACGATAACGCCATCATATCTGCTGCAGCTTTACTGGATGAATAAGGACTGTTTGGCTTTAACGGCGTTTCTTCAGTAAAATAACCACTTGATCCCAGGCTGCCATAAACTTCATCAGTTGAAATCTGAACGAATTTTTTTAAACCATATTTTTTCGAACATTCCAATAGGGTGTTTGTCCCCAGTACATTGGTTTTGAAGAAAACTTCAGAACCTAGGATGCTTCTGTCAACATGAGACTCAGCGGCAAAATTAATCACGTTAGTAAATTTATATTTCTGAAATAAATAACTGATTAGTTCTTCGTTTGTAATGTCGCCCCTAACGAAATTGTAATTATTATTTTTTTCAACTCCTGAAAGATTTTCAAGGTTGCCCGCATAAGTAAGTTTATCAAGATTCACAATAAAGAAGTCGTCCCTCCTGGAAAGAATATAGTTAATAAAATTGCTTCCGATAAATCCTGCTCCACCTGTAACTAATAAACTTTTCATAAAATCAGAAAGAAAAGAACCCGATAAATATTCCGGACTGAATAAAAAATGTATTACTATTTAAATCAGACGGTACATCATTTAATGTTTGATCGTTATCAGCAGTCCAATCATCATTAAAAGTGAATTGATAGCCGCCCCCAATCCGTATAAGAACAAACCTGTAAAATGGAAAATCAACATTGATGGAGGGGGAAAACATCCAGAAACTGTTTGTAATTGTAGAATGAGAATTTTCAACCGTTGGATTATTAAATTCCTCCCATATTCCCTGCCAGTTAAATGAACCTGTGTTTCTGTATAATTCTAATTCCAGGTTTCCTCCGCCAATAACAGCCCCGAGAGAAATTCCAATATCTTTAACAAACGGCAGAGTATATTCCACTGTAAGCCCACCTCCTCCAAAATTATAAACGACTTCCCTGTTTACCATATTCACTTGCTGAGTTTCTGAAATTGAACCGCTGTAACCCATTCCTCCAATCCGAAGATATTTTACAAAACCAATATATATGAACCCGCCGATACCTGATGAGAAAAATCCGCTTGTTGATAATTCGGGCATTCCGCTAAATTTTAATTCGGCATTTATTGGAGCTATATCAGGAATATACCAGGAAGGTACATAACCAATTCCTCCACCAAATGGAGCATCAAAATATGTTGATTGCTGGGAAAAAATCACCGGGGTGAATATAAGAAAAACA
>DATDOL010000191.1:0-17272 GCA_035293265.1 Ignavibacteriaceae bacterium
CATTGTGCAAATCCTTTTTGCTTCACTAATAAAAAGAAAAACACAATTCGTTGAAAGGTTCTCATAAAATCCCCCTATGGTGTTGAATCTGCAAATTAAATTAAGTGATCATATTTTCTCTCTGAGGCGGGAACTAAAACGGTATATAAATATTATTAAATAAAATGATAAAGACAAGTAATGTTGACAATTGGCAAGCAACAAATAGTTAAAATTTTTTAAAAAATCTATGAAGTCGGTTCACTTAAATAGTTACCACCTATTTTTAGGACGGATGGGGGTCAATCTTGTTGAGAAATCTAATCAAGCTAAAACTCCCACCAGCTCATTGACATGAGCTTTAATAAAGAAAAGTATTAAAGCTAAAAAGAACCATTGGCTATCAATCAAATAAAAATCCCTGCCAGTTTTCATCGATAGGGACTTAATTAATAAGAAAAATATTTTTCTACTTCAATAAAATTTATCCTCCAAAGCTTTAGCGAAGGAGGATCATCTTCTTAGTTTCCACATATTCCCCAGCTCTCAACTGATAAAAATAAATCCCGCTTGTCAGAGATCCGTTTGGGAGAAGGTTAGCGGCATTGAATTCAACTTCGTATTCTCCGGCAGGTTTTTCTTCGTTAACTAAAGTTGTAATTTCTCTTCCTAACAAATCGTAAACTTTAAGAGTAGTAAAACTAAATTCGGAAATCGTAAAATTAATTTTTGTAACCGGGTTAAATGGGTTTGGGTAGTTTTGCTCTAACAAAAAATCTTTTGGTTGAGTAAAATTATTTTCGTCTTCAACAAAAGTAGCCCCGCCATTTGTTGTTCTTAGAATTATACCGCCTGCACCTACAGCTGTTCCATTATATAAATCTGTAAAGTAAACACCATACAGCCAACCGTTAGTTCCACTTGCTTGTCTGACCCAGCTCTCTCCACCATTTGTTGTTCTGATTATTACACCTGAATCACCAATCGCAGTTGCATTCATTGCGTCGGAATAGAAAATATCCCATAGTGTGACTCCGGTGTTGCTTGTCTGAACAGACCAACTATTCCCTCCGTCTGTAGTTTTAATGATTGTTCCATTTGTGCCCGTAGCAATTCCACTATCTGAATCCTCAAATAGAACCCTCACTAATGTATATGGTGTACCACTTGTGAGATTAAACCAATTATTTCCTCCATCGGTTGTCTTAAGTATGATTCCTCCGAAACCAACAACATAGCCTATATTCTCATCAATTAGAGCAACATCATATAGCGGTTGCCACGTTAACCCGCTTGTCTGAAAAGCCCAGCTCTGTCCACCATTTGTGGTTCGTAAAATCAAACCGCTTGAACCAACCGCTGTTCCATTGTTTGGATCAGAAAAAAAGACACCATTTAGTGGAATGTCTGTACCACTGGATTGATGAATCCAATTCTGCCCACCATTTGTTGTTTTGAGTATAGCGCTTGTAGATCCCCAGTGTATAATGCTTCCACCAACAATCCAAGCGGTACTTGCATCCAGAAAGAAAATGTCTCTCAGATCATCTTCTGTTCCACTTGTTCTACTGCTCCAGTAATTTCCTCCGTCTGTAGTAAAAAGAATTGTACCATAATCACCAACTGCTGTCCCTGTATTTATATCTGTAAATGAGACCCCATTTAGAGAATTATAAGTAATACCACTTAGCTTATTAACCCACGTGTTTCCTCCATTTGTTGTCTTGAGTAATGATCCGAATTGTCCAACAGACATTCCATTATTAGCATCAGAAAAGGATACACCGAAAAGCCAAAAATTGAAAATGTAATCTGGTAGAGAACGGTCTACCCAACTAAGCCCTCCGTTTGTAGTTTTATAAATATTACCGTGGTCACCAACAACTATTCCATTATTAGTATCCGTAAAAGAAACTCCAAAAAGACGAAGAGCAACACTATCTAATTGAACACTCCAGTTCTGACCAGTATCTGTTGTTTTGAGGACATTTGCACTTAAATTACCATCCCCACCAACAACAATTCCAATATTTTCATCAATGAAGGAAACCCCATAAATATTAATAGTTACTCCGCTTATAAGATTATCCCAATTGTTCCCTCCATCTTCTGTTCTAAGAATTGTACCGGTTTCCCCAACAACAGTTGATATATTTTCATCACTACAATATATTCCATAAAGTGTGTTTGTTGTCCCACTTACCAAGTTAATCCAGTTTTCTCCACCATCTGTTGTTTTCAAAATTGTACCACCTTCACCAACAACAGTCCCCATATTTGAATCAATAAAGAAAATTCCATAAAGTTGAATGGTCGTTCCACTTGTTTGATTATACCAAGCATTACCTCCATCTGTCGTTCTGATTATCGTACCGTTGTAACCAACAGCAGTGCCATTATTTACATCCGAAAAAAAAACACCATTAAGTTTATGATTTGTCCCACTCATCTGAATTACCCAATTCTCTCCCCCGTCTGTGCTTCTAATGATTGTGCTACTCCCTAAATTAAAATCTCCACCTACAGCTGTTATGGTATTTTCATCAATAAAGCTAACCCCATTGAGAGTATTGATTTGTGGTACGGGGTTTTGCCAAAACCAACCTTCTTGCGCATTTATTGGGAGATTTATTAAAAGGAGAGAAAAAACTATGATGAATTTTGAGTACATAATTAACCTCTATTGAAGTTCAATTCAAACTTAGATATTTGCAAGGTAAGAGTAAATACTATTTCCGGAAAAATAAACCAGTAAGATGAATAAAAAGAGCGAAAAACAACCCAACCAGCATTGGCTCAATTTCATTAATCACAGGAATGACTTCAAATTCACTTCTCAAAAAATACCACGTTATGCTGCAAAACAAAGCAGCAATCATTTCAATAATAATTATTTTATTACTCACTCTGAATTTTGGATAATAAGCACTGATAACAGGAAGAATTATTCCGGGAATAAAAAGCGAACCTATCGTGTACCAGATTTCAATTACAGAAGGAATAAAGTAAGCAAGAAGAATTGCTATCACTCCGGAAATTAAAAGTCCAATAATTGTGAAAGATTTTAGTTGGGATTCTCCTGCATCTTTTTTTATTCTGAAAATAAAATCTCTGCCGAATGTTGTTCCACTTAAAAATAGAAAACTTACTTGTGTGGAAATTATTGTTGCAAAAAGTGCTGCATAAAAAATTCCTTTTAATCCTGATGGCAGAACTTTTTCTGCAAACAAAGGAAAAGCAAGAACCGGGTTTGAAATATCAGGAAGAATTGCTTTGGCAAAAAGCCCTGTTGTGGTTGTGAGAAAATCAAACAAAGCCCAGAAAAAAATTGAGATGATAATTCCCCACTTTGCAATTTTTCCTGATTTTGCTGCATAACATCTTTGGTGAAACCCCGGATCTGCAAATGTCCATAGTGCAATTAAAAACCAGACAATCAGAAATGTCGGAGACATTCCTCCTGTAATTTGTAAATGACTTTCCGGGACTGAATTTGAAATAAAATCTATGGTTCCGAATTTTATCCCAGAAAATATTACGACAAGAATAAATCCTGAAAACATCACAAAGAACTGAAATACATCAACAAAAACATTTGAACGAAAACCACCTTTGACCAGGTAAGCAAGCGATAGAATTAAATAAATGAATAATGAAGGAAGCAGATCAATGTCAAATAAAAGTGAAAGAAGATTTGCACTCATTAAAAGGTAAGGTGCCGGAGAAACCAACACAAACACAATAACTGCAGAAACCAAACCAACTTTTTTTCCATAAACCTCTGTTAATTTATCAGGGATTGTGAAAAGCGAAGCTTCTCTGATTTTCTTTGCAAAAAATACAGCAAATAGAAATGCGAAAATGTAATATGGAAATCCCTGCGTGAACCAGCTGACAAGCCCATATCGGTATGTAAACTCCCCAACTCCGAGAATACCGCCATACCAGGTTGAAACGTTCACTGCAATAAATAAAAACAAACTCAATTTTCTTCCAGAAAGAAGATAATCGTTTGCATTCGAAATTGTTTTTCTGCCCGAATAAAATCCGATGAATAAAAGCAGAGCGAAGAAAAGTACTATTATAAAAATATCGAGCGAACTAAAAGAGATCATACTTCATCATTAGGTTTACATCGCGGATGACGAAGATAATTCCGCCATTTATTTTTAATTCAACTATTTTACCAATGGCAACATTACTTGTGCTTTCTTTTTCACCGAATGGAAGTGAAACATTTCTCAGCGGATACTTTAATCCGCTCGAAGTGATTTTCGTTTTTGAATCGAATCCATAGAGTGAGATAATTTCACCAGGATTCGTTTTGAGTTTTACGATTCCTTTGTATGGAAGAAGAAAAGAACTCTCGGCAACCAGAGAAATATTTATCTGTGAATAGAATTTAAACACAATTCCTAGATTGCAGAATATGTGGTCAAGTCTGTTTCCTGTTACTCCCATCAGTATGACTTTATCGAAGCCGGATTTGATCGCATACTTCAAACATTTTTCTACATCGGTATCATTCTGTCTCTTTAACTGAATTATTTTTGATTCGGTTCTGAAATTTTTTAAAGCTTCCGATGAAATTGAATCAAGGTCACCAATGATCACATCTGGCACTAAGCTCATTTGGAGAGCAGAGTTTGCACCGCCATCCGCACAGATTAATGTATTAAAACTATTCTTCCGAAAAAAAGAAATGACTTTTTTCTTCGGTGGATTTCCGTTTGCAAGTATGATACACTTTTTCAAAATCGTCTTTTCCATTTAGTTTGCTATCTAGAATAATCTTAAAAACCTTCCATTGTCAGACTGAGTTTATCGAAGGCTGACACATTCAATCAAATTCGCCCTTCGACAGGCTCAGGGTGACATAAAACGAATCTAGGTCAATCCTACCCATTTATTTTCTATAATCCAACCTGGATTCCTGCCAACCAGTTTCTTTCAGCCGCAGGAAAGAATTCTTTTCCTATTGCATACGCTGAATACAGGTTGTCAAAAATATTATTTATCTGTAAATATATTTTCCAGGGAGTCAGACTCTCAAGAAGATTGAATTCGTAGCTTGCAAAAAAATCTGAAGTAAAGTACGCTTCATTAACGTTATCTTTGTAATCAACAAATCCCGAGAAAGAATTTAGATAAACATTTAATTTTTCATCGTAGTTATCTGAATAAAATTTACCTACGAACTTCCCTGATAACCTAAAATAAAATCCCATATCTTTGAAGGTCAATCCGAAGTTTGTCAGGAAATCAGGGAATCCTGTAATCCTGTTTCCGCTTATGTCAATGAAATTAATTTCATCAATGAAAAATTTTCCTTCTTCAATTGTATTCTTACTCAGAGTTGCATTTCCAAAAAGTTCAAAACGGTTTTGCCAGAATTTCAAAATAGCAGATAGCTCGGCACCAAGATGAACAGAGCTTTCAACATTTCCTGTAACCGGCTGACCGAACCTGTCAACCTGTCCATTCTTAACGATCTCATCATTGAAAAGCATATAAAATAAATTTAATGTCACCGAATAAAATTCATCATTCAACGATGCACCAAGTTCAAAATCGTTCATAGTTTCGGGTTTAACCAATGGTTCATCAAAGTTAAATGTGCCATCATTATTGATTTCAAACTGCGGAACTTCGCCGGCACTTGATTCTGCAGCATCGTAATATTCTTTCAGTCTTGGCTCTCTTGAAACACGTGCAAATGAGAAATAAACATTCAACAGATCAAACGGTTTATAATTTACACCAATTCGCGGATTTACAAATAAATTATTTACTGTAAAATCTGTCCCGATATACTTTTCTTCGAATAATCTGTACTGATAATATGCTAGTTGTAATTCACCCAATAAATTCCAATTATCATTAAGTGTATACGATTCATTGACAAACAAACTGTAAATATCTTTTGAACCTTTGTATGAATAATATTTGTATTCCTTTGTAACTTCGGGTGGAATGTTTTCTGCGTAGTTGATACTTCCCCAATGAAGTGAATTGTGTTTACGAAATTCTGCACCGAAAAATAAAGTTCCGTTGTTATGATCGAGACTGAACCTCGGAATCCATCCATATTGTTCGTTCTCAACTTTCGCTCTGATTAAGGCATTACTGGGAATGAAGCTTGTATCAAATCCATTCTCTTTCAATCTGAAATAATCATCATAGAAAACTGACCACGAACCATCATAATCAAAAAAGCCTTCACCCAAAACTAAAAATAAAGCTGAATTGAATTTTAAATCACTCGTCATTTGCCATTCATTCAAGAGTTCAAAATGCGGCTGGGAAAAGTTTTCGATTTCTTCCGGTCTTCTTTCAAGAGTGAAAATATAACCGTTTTCATCCTCTTCCCAGTAAGAATAATTTTGCTTTCTTAACTCTTTATTTTCAACGGCAAATTTTGCAACTCCGGTATAAGCCAGACCGTCAGCGATTGGTCCACCGTAGAAATTAAACTGGGTTGTAAAGTTTTCATCATACCTGACAGCAGAAAGAAAATAATTCCTGAAGTTCACACGGGATTTTTCTTTATAACCTGAACTAAGTATCTGTCCAAGCTTTGCATAGACAGAATATTTTCCATCAATCAAACCGCTTGAGAATGACGCTGAATATTTTCTCGTAACATAAGATCCGTAAGCTGCTGAAAGTTTAATCTGCGGTTTATTGGTAAAAGTTGATGTGATGAGATTTATTGAGCCTCCGATAGCCGGATATCCAAAAACTCCGGAACCTGCACCGCGTTGAACCTGGATTAATTCTGTGCTCTCAAGTAAATCAGGAAAGTCAAGCCAGTAAACATTATGGTCTTCAGGATCGTTTTGAGGAATTCCATTCACTGAAACCGTAATTCTCCGCTGATCGAATCCTCTTATGCTGAGATAATTATATCCGATTGCATTACCGCTTTCAGAATAAAAAGTTGTGGAAGGCAGATCGCTAAGATATTTCGGGAGATCATAGACTGTATAATTTTCTTCAATATCTTTTCTGATAACATTATCAAAAGCGAGAGGTGTAATTCCTTTTCTTCCAACACTCGCTTCAATTAAAACTGTTTGAGAAGGAATTATTTTTTTGTTGAGATAGAAATAATAAACTACTCCTCCATCAGAATCAGGTACTGAAGGAATGTGATTAAGTTCAGATATTCGATATTCAACAGTTTCAAATCCAACATAACTTATAACCAATTTATCATTTGGATTTACATCTGCAACAAATCTGAACTCCCCGTTTACATCAGTAACATCACCAAAAAATTTTTCAGAAATAAGGACAACGTTGGCATCCTTTAGTGGCAAGTTGGTTTCAGCGTCCATAACGAAACCGTGAATGTTAATCGATTGAGCATTAACGCAAAAAGTAAAAATCATAAAAAGAATAATTAAGAATTTCATAATAACCCTCTCTTAAAATGAAAAAGCCGTCGGTGAAACGGCTAACTCTTAATTTTCTTTTCTGCCGGGAAAGGCAGTTCATTAGCCCGTTTTCCTACGCTGGCATTACCCAGATCAGGTATTAGGGTATTATCTCAGTCATCCCTATGGCACGGGATAACACCCCTAACGGCTCGTTAAAATTTTTACTTAATTATGTTTTGAAGTTAATCCTAAATTACTTTTAAATCAAATGACTCTTAATTTTTGACCTGCAATAATCTGGCTTCCACCTAAATTGTTGATGAATTTCAGTTTCGCAACAGTAGTGTTATACATTTTTGCTATTGAGTATAAAGATTCACCGCTGTTTACTATATGATATATATTTTGTCCGCTTGCATCTGCAAACTCTTCACTCTTATCAGACTTAATTTTCAATTTCTGACCGGCGATAATATTATCATCATTTAAATTATTCCATTCTTTTAAATCGTCAATCGAGACTTTATATTTTTCGGCAATCTGGCTTATCGTTTCACCTTTTCGAATGGTATGAGTTGTGGTACCGTCCAAGGTTTTCTGGACTGTTGACGAGTTTGTTACAGTATTCTTTTTGTCTGAATAAACCTTAAGAGTTTTACCTGCAATAATTTTATTGCCGGTCATATCATTCCATTTTTTAAGCTGGGTGACGGATACATTATAAGCATTAGCAATATCCCAGATAGTATCGCCTTTTTTAATGGTGTAATATTCCACGTCTGAAGATTTTACAATATTATTTTCATTATTGGTTTTTGTAGGAATACCATGCGGACCTGAATCAGAATAAATTTTTAATGTATGACCGGCAATTATTTTGTTTCCGCTTAAACCATTCCACTGTTTTATATCACCAGCAGAAACTTTGTACAGCTCGGCAATCTTACCAATTGTATCCCCCTTCTTTACTTTATAATAATTAATATTTGCATCGTTCTGTTCTGCAATTTCCTGCGTTGTAGTGATAGGTTGATTCGTATAAATTTTTAGTGTTTGACCAGCAATAATTTTATTACTTTTTAACCCGTTCCATTTCCTTAGCATTCTTGCCGAGACACGATATGTTTCTGCAATTTGTCCTATTGTATCACCCTTACGAACTTTATACCTGTAAAGATTTGTATTGCTGCTGGATGAAACCTCTTCATCAACATAATCCGGAATTGAGGAGGAATAAATTTTAAGTTTACTTCCGGCTAAAATAGTATTCGATGAAAGATCATTCCATTGCTTAATTGCACTTATGCTTACTCCATATTTAGTGGATATGGAACCAAGGTTCTCTCCTTTTCGGATCGTATGCGTAAAATATTCATCTTTAGTTCCTTCGTTTGAAACTTTTGGTGCTTTCTCCTCAATTTCTGTGGACTTATCCAAACTTGCATAATAATCCTTCTGAGCATCGGGAACATATAAAGTAAGCTTTTGTCCGATAATAATGTTATTAGTGTAAGAAATGTTATTCCAGTTTCTTATATCACTGACTCTGATATTAAACAGATCTGCAATGCCAAGAAGATTATCATCTTTCTTAACTCTATAATCGACAGCAACAAGCCCTTCATCAATATCAGGAATAACTGTTCCAATTTGTTCCTTTTCAGTATCGATTGCTTCAGTTAATAATGATTCATTTGTTGAATCTTCTATAGTTAACACTGCAACCGTTTGCTGACCAGATGTAACAGCACTCGTGTCACCTGATACACCGTTTAAAGTTAAATAAGGTGATACATAATCGTTAGAACTATTCTCTTCTTCTGCAAGAGCAATATCTGTATTGTAAGCATAATCATTATCAGCAGGATTAACCAGAACCGGAATCCTTAAATTTACACCGACATATAATTTAGATTTGGTGGAGATATTATTGGCATCTGCGAGATCATAAATTGTTACACCATACTTGCGGGCTACTTTAGTAAGTGTTTCGCCTTTTCTTACCGAGTGAACAAGGTATGTTCTTCTCGCTGATTCAGGAATATTCTGAAGCTGAGCAGCAAATTGTTCAATCGATCCTTTTGGAATTTTAATCGGATAACCGCCTGCGAATTCCGGTGGAGTGCTGAATTGAATAAGTTCAGGGTTCATATCCTGCAAGGTTGTTAAATCCGTGCCAGCACTTGTTGCAAGGAATCCAAGATCAACTGCTCCGTTAACATTGTAAACTTCATAGTCATATGGTTTTTCAAATTGGATATTGCTGAATCCGTAAGCTTCGGGATCCATTGCGATTATACAAACAGCGATATACTGAGGTACATAGCTCCTTGTTTCTCTTGGTAAGTTTTTTCTGATTTCCCAGAAATTATCACCACCTGATTTTTTCAGGGCTCTTCTGACTCTTCCCTCTCCTGAATTGTATGCTGCAAGAGCAAGATACCAATCACCTAATGATGCATATAAAGCTTTTAAATGTTTTGCTGCTGCTAAAGTTGATTTTTCCGGGTCTCTTCTTTCATCAATGTAAAAACCGGTCTCAAGTCCGTATAATTTCCCGGTAGATTTTATGAACTGCCATAATCCCACAGCTCTTGCCCAGGATCTTGCAGTTGGATTGAGCCCGCTTTCCATCATACTCAAATAAACAAGCTGCTGAGGTAAACCCTCTTCTTTCAAAATTTTTGTCATCATTGGAAAGTATTTACCCGAACGAGCCAACCATCTTTCCATTACCTCTCTGCCTTTACCATTAAAATAATCCAGCCATTGTTCAACAAAAGAGTTTACTTCGAGAGGAATATCAGCAGGTATGACAAATTTTTCTGTTATCACTTCATCTTCTAGTGATTCAATTTCAGGTACTGAATCTTTCATCCATTCATAGTAAGCAGCAAAGGAAACACCATCAGGAAGTTCTGGAAGGCCTTCTATAAATGCTCTATAATCTTCGACAATTGCATCTGCTAATTCTGAGTATGCTTCATTGTCATCAATTCCAGGATAGTAACTAAGATTGTTTATAATTCGCAGGGATGCTTCATAATTGTTAACAGTTTCCTCAATATTATTGGCTGCTTGTTTTTCTAACGCAGTTAAGTATAACTGTCTTGATTGCTCGAGCATTTCTGCAACTATGCTGGTACTTATATTTTGTCGATTTTCGGAATCATCGGTTGTTACCTCTTTATTGCTGCTGCAAGAATAAAAGATAATTGCGACCGCGAATAATATCAGATAGTTGAGTGACCTTAGTTTCATGAATCTCTCCGGAATTTTTACTTTTATCAAATTTATCATTTGTTAAAGTCTTTATCAAGTAAAAAATTAAATACTTAACGCTAACCTTAAGTATTCAAATAAGTTAGTTTTTCAAAAAATCACAACGGAATATTTCCGTGCTTCTTTTTTGGATTTATATCAACTTTCGTGCGAAGAAGATCAAAAGCTTTTACGAGCTTTATCTTTGTGTTGCGTGGAGAAATTACATCATCAACATATCCGCGTTCAGCAGTGATGTATGGATTAGCAAATTTTTCTATGTACTCAGTTAATTTTTTCTCAATTTCTTTTTGAGGATTATCTGATGCAGCGATTTCCTTTTTAAAAATAATTTCCACCGCACCTTTAGGACCCATTACCGCAATCTCAGCCGATGGCCAGGCAAAATTGAAATCACCTCTTATATGTTTTGAATTCATAACGTCATACGCACCACCGTAAGCTTTACGGGTTATTACTGTAACTTTCGGTACAGTTGCTTCGCTAAATGCATATAAAAGTTTAGCCCCGTGTCTTATTATTCCGTTCCACTCTTGTTCGGTACCTGGTAAAAATCCTGGCACATCAACTAATACCAGCAGTGGGATATTGAATGCATCGCAGAACCTGACGAATCTGGCTGCTTTTACGGAAGCATTTATATCAAGTACTCCGGCAAGAACTTGAGGCTGATTCGCAATCACTCCAACTGCCAGTCCTCCAAGTCTCGCAAAACAACAGATTATATTTTCAGCATAAGTTGGCTGAACTTCCAAAAAATCTTTATCATCTACTAAATGACTTATGACTTCCTTCATATCATATGGTTTGTTAGGATTGTCCGGGATTATTTCATCAAGTTCAATGACTGGTTTTAGATCCTGTTGATTGAAAAATTTTTCGGGAGATTTATCCCTGTAATTGAGAGGAATATAACTTAATAGTTTTTTTACATTTAATATTGTTTCGATTTCATTATCAAAGATAAAATGAGCAACACCACTCTTTGATGCATGAGTGTCGGCTCCTCCAAGATCCTCAAAACTTACATCTTCATGGGTAACAGTTTTAACAACATTCGGTCCGGTAACAAACATATAACTTGTGTTCCTTACCATAAATACAAAATCTGTAATTGCCGGAGAATAAACAGCCCCACCAGCACAAGGACCAAGTATAACTGAAATTTGCGGAATGACACCTGATGCAAGAGTATTCAAAAGGAAGATATCAGCATAACCACCAAGACTTACAACTCCTTCCTGGATTCGGGCACCACCGGAATCATTTAAACCGATAACCGGGATACCGGATTTCATCGCAATGTTCATTACTTTTACTATTTTTTCAGCATGAGCTTCGGAAAGTGAACCGCCAAAAACAGTAAAATCCTGGCTAAATAAGGCAACTGGTCTCCCTTCAATTTTTGCAATTCCGGTAACAACTCCATCGCCTGGATATTTCTGTTTATCTAATCCAAAATCAGACGAGCGATGTTTAACAAACATATCAAGTTCATCGAAACTTCCTTCATCAACAAGCAATTCGATTCTTTCACGAGCTGTTAGTTTTCCTTTCTCGTGCTGACTTTTTATCCGCTCAGCTCCGCCGCCAAGTTTTGCTTCTTCTCTCAGCTTATTTAGTTGATCGATCTTATCTTTCATTATTAAACCTTTTTATAAAACTTTTATTGTTCATCAAATTAAAAAAAATTAAGAGTTGTTAAGAAACGGGTTATTTAATTTTTCATGCCCGATGGTGCTGGTTTCTCCATGACCGGGATATATTTTAACATTATCCGGGAGTTTAAATAATTTTGATTTAATGGAATCTATCAGAGTTTTGTAATCACCGCCCCAAAGATCAGTTCTTCCAATTCCCTCATTAAATAGTACATCGCCAGTTATACATAATTTTTCATTTTCAAAATAAATACAGAACTCACCGGGCGAATGTCCGGGAGTAAAAATAAATTTACCAACAGAATCACCTAACGTAATATATGCTTCTTCATTTAGAAATTGATCGGGCAGTGGCGGGTCTTCCATTTTTATATCGAATGCTTCAGCCTGCTTCTGTGCGAATTTAAGAAGAGAAAGATCAAGTTCGGGAGCGAGGTACACAGGATTATATTTTTCCTTAACAAATCTGCAGCCGAGAATGTGATCTATATGACAATGAGTGTTAACAAGATACTTCATTTTAAGTTTATTGCTGCTTATAAATTCTTCTAGCATTTTTTCTTCTTCAGAATTTGAATTACCGGGATCCACTATTGCACACTCAAAAGTTTTATCATCCCAAACCACCAAAGTATTTTCTGCAAACAGATTAAATGTAAAATTTTTTATTCTGATCATTTCTTAAAATTATTTCTAATTCGATTGATGAGTCTACCTGTATAATTTTTAAAATTATCTGTTGATTCCTCCAGCGAATCACCACCAAACTTAATTAAAAAATGTTTAGCAATTACCCATGCAAGCATACTTTCACCGATAACCGAGCATGAGGGAACTGCAACAAAGTCACTTCTTTCTCTTCTTGCATCAACTTTTTTGAACGTACTTAAATCAATACTTTGCAATGGACTCATTAATGTTGAAATAGGTTTCATCGCTGCTCTGACAATAATTGGCAAACCGGTTGTAATACCACCTTCAATTCCTCCGGAATAGTTTGACATTCTTGAAAACGATTCGCCTTTTTTTATAATTTGATCGTGAACTTCTGATCCAAATTTTTCTGCATTGCTTAATCCATCGCCTATTTCAACACTCTTAACGGCATTGATTGACATAAAATGAAATGCAATATCTGCATCTAATTTCCGGTCATAATGCATGAAACTTCCCAATCCTACCGGAACTCCAGATGCTACAACTAAAAAAGTTCCGCCAAGAGTATCGCCTTTTTTCTTCGCTGATTTTATTTTGTTGATGATTTTGATTTCCTGTTTTTCATCGAGTACACGAACATCACTCTTATCAGCATTTTTAGAAATTATTGATGCGTCGAACTTTTGATAATTTTTATTTTCGAAAAGTCTGTTCTTAATGTTTTCTGCAGAATAAATTCCACCGATGCTTTCAACATAACTGCCTATGTGGATTCCAAATTCTTCTAAAAATTTTCTTGCAACACTTCCTGCTGCTACCCTGGCAGCGGTTTCTCTGGCACTTGATCTTTCAATCGAATTTCTAATATCATCAAAATTGTATTTTGAGATTCCGACAAGATCAGCATGCCCGGGACGGGGAATACTTATTTTCTTGTGCAATAATGTTTTGCCTTCTAAAGCCATTTCATCTTTCCAGTTTTCCCAGTCTTTATTTTTTATAATCAGCGAAATTGGAGATCCAAGCGTTTTACCGTTCCTGATACCGCTGATAATTTCAACTGAATCAGATTCGATCTTCATTCTTGCGCTTCTGCCATAACCCGATTGCCTCCGTTTGAGATGATAGTCTAAATAATCTTTTGTAATAGAAATGTTTGACGGGAAGCCTTCAACAATTAACGCCAAAGCTTTTCCGTGGGATTCGCCAGCAGTTAGAAATCTAATCATAAAATTTTGGTTTAAGTTTAGAGCAAATATAAAAAAACGTCCCGATAAAAATCGGGACGTCAATATTCAAATAAAATGAGAATCGATTATTGAGGAATTTCTAATCCCACGAAACGTGCATTACCCTGTTTATCTAAAACTTTAAGCAGTACAGCCGATCCCTTTTTATTCTCTACAAGTTTTGAAAAATCATTTATATTGTAAACAAGTTCCTTATCAACTTCAACAATAACCAACCCGGCAAACAAGCTTTGATCTTCAGCTTTGCTGAATGGTTTTACGTCCGATATCATAACTCCGCCTTCAACTTTAAAATCAGATTTATCCTTATCAGTAATATTTTTTATAGTCAATCCAAGGTTATCAAAAGTAGCAGTCGAAGATTTTTGTTCAGTTTTATTTTCATTATCATTATTATTGGAAATCGGTTTGGTAGTAATATCCTCTTCTCTCGATTTAAGAGTAACTGATCGTTCAATTTCTTTCCCATCACGAAATACAGTCAGGACAACTTTTGTTCCTGCTGATTTTGCAGCAACATAACTTTGTAATTCGTTAGGCTTATTTACTTCTCTTCCATCGACTTTAAGAATTACATCACCAGGTTTCAAATCAGCTTCTGAAGCTGCACCACCTTCAACGATTCCTTGGATGATAATTCCTTTAGGTGTTTTCATACCAAGTGATTTGGCAATTGCATTATCAACTTCACCGATATTAATTCCGATGTACCCTCTGCTCACTTTACCATTTGCAATCAAATCTTTTGCAACAGCCTTAACTAGGTTTATCGGTATTGCAAATCCATACCCAATATATGTTCCCGATCCACCTGCTGCTATTGCAGAATTCACGCCTATTACAGCACCTGATAAATCAACCAAAGCACCACCGCTGTTGCCGGGATTAATTGCTGCATCAGTCTGAATAAAATTTTCAACCCCATAGCTGTCACGGATCAAACCAAGCTGACCTCTACCGATTGCACTTACTATTCCTGCAGTTACCGTCGAAGCCAGGGAGAGAGGATTACCGATTGCCATAACCCACTGCCCGACTTTTAAATTATCTGAATCGCCCAAATAAGAAACCGGAAGATTCTTCGCATCAATTTTTACCACTGCGAGATCTGTTAAAGGATCTGTTCCAACAACAGTCGCCTCAAAAGTTCTTTTATCAAATAAACCGACTGTTACCTGGCTTGCATTTTCAACCACGTGATTATTAGTTACAATATATCCATCTGCTGAAATTATTATCCCGCTTCCGGATCCTCTTTGTTCCTGCGGCATATCTTTGAATGGAAAAAAGAACCAATCATTCTGCTGGCTTTTTCTTTCAGAGACAACAGTGATTTGTACGATAGTTGGAGTTACAGTTTCTGCAACTTCAATAAATGCTTTGCTGAATGAAGATGCATCAGCATCAAGATTAACTGGTGGACGGTCAGCACCAAGGTTAACATCAGCATAGCTCGGTCTCACTAAGCCAAATCCAGATACCAGGATTGCACCAAATAGTATCCCGATAAATAAAAGTGTTAGTCCGCCGATTATTCCTTTAGTATTCATTTTATTACCTCCAATAAATTATTTACAACGTTCCTTAAAAATATTAGTTACAAGTTGTATCAAAGATTGCTGATCACCTCTCGCTTATAATTTGAAAACTCTGTAATCCTTTAAAGTTAGGCACCTGGAATTTCAAATGCTGTTCCATAAACTTGATTGCTTTTAAAATAATTGCATCAACGTAAAAATCTGCTTTATCATTGGTTTTTAGACAATTTAGATACGTGATAAGTTCCATATTAATTTCATAAAATTCAACCGCCTGACTTTTGCATTTACCGCATAGCAAACCTTTCTCAAAGCTGTAAATCAGGTTATTATCCGTAAAGCTGCTGGTCCCGCAAACAATGCATTTATCGAACTGAAGTTCATAACCTATTTCCCTTAAGAAAAACAGAAAAAATCTGCCAAAGGAAATCCCGGGTTTTTCGTCCGCCGAATTAATTTTTTCCAGGATCCTCACAAGTCCTTTGAATATTTTATGGTTTGATTCATTCTCAGCCAATAAATTTTTAACCAGCTCAACTGTAGCATAGGCATATTTTAATTTTGTAAGATCTTCTTTGATTGCCGGGAAATGTGAAATTATTTCCGCACCTGAAAGCAGTTGTAAATCACGAGTTTCTTTTTTGTAATAAATAACCTGGAGGTAATTAATCGGATCAACAACAGCTCCATATTTTGATTTTGATGAACGAGCTCCTTTTACAATTATTGAAACTATACCATGATCGGAAGTGAACAGCTTTGAAATAATGCTCGTATCTCCGTAATTCATTTTATTAAGAACAACGGCTTCGGTTTTTATAATTTCGCTCATCGCAGAAAGTTGTATGGGAAAGTAAACACACCTTCTTCAGTTATTATTCCTGTGATCAGGTGAGAAGGAGTGACATCAAAAGCAGGGGCAAAAGCGTCATAATGCTGTGATGTAACCTGTTCATTATTCAACGAAAGTATTTCCGATTTATTTCTGTACTCTATTGTAATGTCTTCTCCGGTAAGCGTTTTTCTGTCGATAGTGGTTGATGGTGCAGCAACATAGAATGGGACATTATGAAAGTTGCATAAGATTGCCAGAGTATAAGTCCCGATTTTGTTTGCTGTATCGCCATTTAAAGCAATTCGATCAGCACCTGTAACAACAAGATCAACTTTATGCTGATTTAACAACACTGCTGCCGAAGAATCCGTCTGAAGTGAGAATGGAATTCCATTCTTGTCAAGTTCAAATGCTGTTAACCTTGAACCCTGAAGTAGCGGTCGTGTTTCATTTGCATAAACTAAATTGATCAAACCATTCTCAAAAGCAGTTTTAATAACACTAAAAGCTGTTCCATCCCCACCGGTAGCAAGTTTTCCTGTGTTGCAGTGGGTTAATACATTGGATTTTTTTCTGAAAATACTCAATCCATTCCTGCCAATCTTTCTGCAATATTCTTCATCCCTTTTATGAATCTCTTCAGCTGTGCTTAACAGAAGATTATAAAAATCTTTTTGATCAATCAACA
>DATDOL010000192.1:0-4049 GCA_035293265.1 Ignavibacteriaceae bacterium
GCTATTTATTTTACAGGGTTGTGATACAACTGAAACTTCGGGCGGAACAGTCTCGTTAAGTTTTTCATCGGGTTCCAATCTCCAGAAGATTAATCAGGATATCCAGCTTACGGAGGTAAAAATACTGCTGAGAGATATAAAACTTGAAAAAGAATCTTATGGGGAATCCAGAGGAGAAGATGGTGACGATGATAACGAATGTGAAGTGGTTAAGGTAGGACCATTTGTCGTAAATCTGAATCTTGACGGCCCAACAACTGATTTTGTGGTAAACAGTATACCGGCAGGTACTTATGATGAGCTGAAGTTTGAGATACATAAACCAAAGGGATCGGAGATTCCTGCTGACCCTGAGTTTAAAGACGGAGACGACAATTCACGAAGGTATTCGGTTGTTGCAAAGGGAACCATTGACGGAAATCCTTTTGTTTATAAATCAAGAAAGCCGGCACATCAGGAAATTGAATTTGAAACTCCCCTCGTAGTTCTTGAGAACAGTAATACAAATCTCACCATTATAGTTGATCCTTATACCTGGTTTTATGAAGACGGGGTGTTGTTGGATCCAACTAATCCTGAGAATGAGAATGATATTGATAACAATATAAAAGATTCGTTCAAGCAATGCTTCAAAGATGATGATCGCAATGGCGATGACGATTAGGATATCACGGGTGAAAAATAACGACAAGGGAGCTTAAGCTCCCTTTTTGTTTTTAGTTTTTAAGGAGTGATAAATAATCCCATTAAATCTTCACTTCCCGAGAGTAACGTTTGTACATTGGGTGTAGCTTCATCATCGGAGTATAATCTCCATTGATATATATTACCCGGCTGAAGCTGCATTAACGCTGATCCGTCAAAATTAAACTCCACACTGTTCCATTCTTTTGGTATTTGTGAATGGCGGATTTCTCCACTACCTGTAAAACCTCCCCAAACAAGATTCCCATTTATGTCTCTCACTTCAATAATATATTCTTTTGTTGAAGGATAAGCATTCCAGTTGAAAGTTGGCACAATGGAATCAGCTAATGCGGGAATGATTTCTTCTGCAGGGTTTGTTGGTGAAATAATAGTGATTGATCCTGTTACACTGAAGTCTAACATCTTAGAGGTATCATTTGCAAAAGAGACATTTAACGCCCCCGGGTTTTTAAATATCCAATCCGGGTCCATTACATAATTGTCATTTTTATAAGAAGCCCAGGCAATATATTCACCGGCAGGTATATTTCTAATTGCATAATTTCTGCTGGTATCAATCATAGTCGTTAGACCATTTACAACAGACAGGGAATTTTTATCTAATAATGAAATATCTACTATGCCATTTTGAACTGCAAGAAAAGTAACTTTACCCGTTAATGTTGAGCCGACAATTTGATTTACGTTTATTTGTATAGTCGCTGATTGAGAAGATGATGAAAGCGTTACCTGCGGCTGGTTAACAGATTGATAACCTGATTTCATAGCATCAACCACATAAAAATCATATGGAGTGTTAAACAAAACAAAATATCCATCAGGACCTGAATAGGTATGGAATTCTGAATTTGTGCCTGATGATTTTGCTACAACTAAAAAACCTGTCAGGCTTGGATTAACTGTGCCATCTATTTTCCCGAATGTACCGGGTAATATATTCATATAGTAAGTTTGCGAGTATGTCTGACCTGAGGAAACAGAAAACGGAACAGGACTAACACTTCCCTGTGGAATTTCATTAAATCCCTGCGCTGAAATTCTCACAAAAAAATTTCCTGCAGAAAGATTTTCAAAGATTGCAGCACCATCGTTTCCAGAGAAGGTACGCGAAACTGATTCGCCTGTGTTTGCATTATATAAAACTACATTTGCACCTGTTATGATTGAAGAATCTGCTGCCGACTTTACTACGATATGAATTTTTGCCGGTGGAATCGGTTCGATATTACTGTCTTCACTGCAACCGGGGATGATAATATTTACAATAAAGATTGAGGTGAAAACTAAAGTTGTGGTTATTATTGATTTGCGCATCTTCGTTTTCCTAATATTATGATAACTTAAAATGTCAAAAATCAAACCATTACCATACATCATAATTGATGATTTTTTCGCAAAGAAGTGTAAAACAGTACAGAGAAATGGGATTATTTTAGCTAAATATTACTTGAGGACCAGTAAATAATATTTTTAGAGGCGATCCCTTCTGACCGCCTCTTTATACCGGCAGCTGCTTTCATATTTTTCCAATTAAATTTTTAGCATGAACTATTTGCTGCCTGGTTGAATTTGAACGTTCATTTAATTTCAACAGTTCGTTGAAATAGAATTTAGCTTTCTTCGTATCTCCGGTAAGTTCTGCAGACTTACCTGCCCCATAGAGGGAGTTGAATCGATTGGGATTGTTTTGTAATGAAAGTTCATATTGCACTAGCGCCTCTTTTGGGTTGTTAAGTTCAATCAGCAGATCGCCGAGCATTTCTCTTGCCGGAAGTAACTGCCCCGGGGTTACAGGACTTTTTTCAGTTGCATCTTCAAGTTCAGCGGCGCTCCTCATCATTTCTAATGACAGTTTCATTTCTTTTTGTGCAAACAACTGCCATGCTTTTACAACTGTCTTCTGGATTTCGATTTGATTGATCCAATATTTATTAGCTTCCGAGTTTTTAAAAGTATTTTGTAGCTCCTCTAACTTTTGAAATGACTGCTGCGCAATTTCAGGATTACCACTTCTGCCGGCGCCAATACCTTTGGCGTAGTATATCAAAGCTTCATATTGCGGGAATTTTTCCCAGGGGAAATTTGAGTGATTATTTAATGAAAGATTCGCAGCTTCAGACCACAGTTGATATTCAAGAAGTATCCGACCCTGGATAGCGGCTAATGCATAGGCAGTAGCGCCCACTGGTTGGTAGATACCCCCAAGGGTGTCGAGCACAGTTGCAATATCTTTTGCTTTTTCAAATTCGGATATCTGGAGATAAGCATAAGTAAGGTAATCAAATGCGTGAAAGTAGTGACCCGAAATCTGGTTATCGAAAGGTAGTTTCCAGGCAACCGATGCTGATCTTGAATTAAGTTCTATTGATTCGTTCCAAAATCCGAGCCGTGTAAATATATGAGTTGGCATATGCAAAGCATGCGGTATCTCAGGTGCAATTTTATAATAGTTTTTTGCTACCCTGATTGCATTATTGGAGAGTTGGGGAACATCATAAGCATGAATAGCATAATGAAAACCTGCGGGATGATCCGGAATTATTTCAAGAACTTTTTCAGCCATAGCCCCTGCTTCGCGTTGCACCTTGTATGATTTATCTGTCGGTGAAACGGTTGCAAGCATTGTTAAAACAGAAAACATCCGCGCCTCTATGTCTTCGGGCAGTTCATTACTGGCAAGCATCCAGCCGTTTTTGAATGCTGATAATCTTTCAGGCTGGGTCTTTTTCAATCCATCTTCAAAATAAGATGCAACTGCTGCGCCGTAAAGTTTTTCCTTTTTTGTCTTTGCAAGTTTCAAAGCATTTTGTGTGAGAACATAACCATCCTTTAATTTATTTTCATCCGTTACATCTGGCCAGAGAGGATGAATGTAAGTCATTGCTTTACCCCAATAACCCCAGAAGCAATCCGGGTCTGATTCAATAACCTTACTGAAAGTATATTCTGCATCCTCATAAGTCATATGATGGATAAGGGCAATCCCGAAACTTATCAGGGTATCCAGCCGTGGACTGCAGCCATCGGAGAATTGAACTGTTCCGCACAATATATCCGGAGTTAAGTAAGCTCTTTGTACATCAGAGACTTTTTGGTCCGAACAGGTGACTGAGAATAAACATAAAATGAATATTAATATGACTAGTTGAGTACTGAAGTCTTTCTTTGCGATTAGCTTGAATTTTGCCGGGTTCATACAATTAACCTCCTGATAAATTTGAATTAACAAATGTTTCATCAAAAAATTATTTATGCTGCCCGAGTTATGGGAGAGTAAAACAAACCTAAGTATTTATTTTCCAACCAACAAATAAAATGCTTAATGATTTTAATATATTGAC
>DATDOL010000193.1:0-3894 GCA_035293265.1 Ignavibacteriaceae bacterium
TTACTCGACGCAACTTCTGATAAGAATGTCAGGTACAGGGTTGAAACTCTTTCGGTATCACGTGATGCTATGACGATAAAAATTTCCACATGGTCCGATACAAAAATATTCGGAATCTCAGGTTACTGGCTGGCACACGGACAATAAATTTTTGTCAATATTTCTTAATGGCCGTTACAATCATTTTGTAACGGCTTTTTTATTTTCCCTTTGCAAACAACCTCCATTTGCTTTTAATTAAAAATTACCTAAATTTAATCGAAAATATCCTTCTACAATTTAAGGAAGGGTTTAAAGCACTAACTAAGCTTTCTCCCTAATATTCAAATTATACTTCATTCCTTAATTGTGTGGTTCTTATGAGAACGAATTACATAATTGTATCTGGCTGATAACGCACGATTTTAACAACATCCGTTTTCTGTGCTGGCAAAACGAAAACAGATTTGAAAATTGTAGTTAAAAAATCTTGACCGAGCGTTAAACAGGAATTTATTACATAAAGTATTAATTGCACAAGTTTATAACTGTCATACTATAAATTTTAATGTGGCCCTAATGGTCCGATTAAATGTTCATAAATCAGAAGAAGACTTAGCACACAAGGGGTTCACTCCAGAGCAAATGCAAAAAATAATAGGTGCCGTAATGGCCAATTTCAAAACCTGTAACATAAGTCAAGCTCTTGTAGTCTAGTTAATATGTGCTCCAGCACTTTTTTTATTCATTGATGATATTGAATTATTTAATTAATCATTTATTCATAAATATTCTTTGGAGGATTCTGTGAAATGTTTTCTACTGTTATTGATATGCAGTTGTCTGTCATTTGCACAGCCAACAAATCGGGAAAATGTTAAAGATCGATTTGGCAGCAATATAAATAATTCATATACAGAAAAAGCTGAAATTGATGGCTCGATTTTTTATTATCAAAGCAAACTTGACCAAATAACTGTTGCTGGTAATGTAAGTAACGTGTTTTCCGGTAAGGTTCGTTCTTTTACAACAGTAACTGAGGAGGAAGACCCTAATAAGGGAAGAATTTGGTTAATTGTTGGGGCTGAAAATTCAGATCCATCATTGCCTGATCTTATTTATTTATATTACTCAGATGATAATGGAGCCTCGTGGATTGTGTTTGCTAACGGAATATTGAGTGTTAATCAGCATCTCTTTCCTGATCAAATAGACGCTGAGATTGCTGGTAATACCATTGATCCAAGCCAGCATAAATATTTATTTGTAGCATACACTTATGCTACCGGCAACTATATATCCGGGCCTAAAAGAACTGGATTATTAGTTGCGGATATAACTCAAGCTGTAGGAGGTTTATTCTCGGTGAACTTCCCTGGTGGCCCTAATAATCAATATTATGATTTAAGAATTACATCGGATATTGAAAAATATTCTAGTGATCCATGGATATACCTGGTAAGCACAATTGATTCCACCTTACCGAGCGGAGATATTGTTTGCATGCAGAGAATAGCGAGCATTCAAAATCCATTTACTTTCCTTTCTAATCCTAATATTATATACAGGACCGAGATACTCCAGCAATATGTAACTGTAAGCGGGGCCACAACTACCAAAGGACGATCAGATATTGTATTTCTGCCGGTTCCTGAAGATAAAGTGTATTATACTCTGTCTCACCCGAATTCGGATGGGATTTGGATAAACAACACAGATATATACAGTCTAATACCTCGGAACCGCCTTTACATGTTGATATCGGGGTACCAATCACCGATCATAAAATGGCCGCTTCATCAGATGCAAATGTTGCCCAGATCATGCTTTTAGCTACAAGAAATTTTGGGGGTAGCAACAATGATTTAGTAAGCTATAAATTAGATATGAGAAATGGCGCCTCCTCCCAGTATAGTTCGATTATTTCAGGCACAGGAGGAGCTGTTCCCCGCGAACCTAAAATCGTATCTCCAAGAAATGTGAATGATGATTACAGAGTTAGTTATATGATGAATAATGAGGGCAACCCCGATCACGCTGATTCAATTGTTTTCATGGAATCAATAAAAGATCTTTCTAATCAATGGGGAACAATGAGCAGAGTAAGCTTAAATACAGGCGGTTATAACTGGAGGTCAAAATATTCGTCAGTTGGAATAAAATTAAATTCCACAGATAATGTGCTGGTTTTATGGAGTCAGGCTTCTGTAGATTTTGGTTTTATTGGCAATGATGTTTGGTGTACATTCAATTCAGGTACTCCAACAGGAGTTGAGGATGGGGAAACTATTTCTTTAAACTTTTCACTTTCTCAAAACTATCCTAATCCTTTTAACCCTGCAACTACAATTAATTATTCGATTCCTGAATTAAGCAATGTTGTAATAAAAGTTTATGATGTTTTAGGAAAAGAAGTAGCTACATTGATTAATGAGGAAAAAGTTGCTGGCAACTATGAAATTCTTTGACGCTTCAAGATTTGTAAGTGGCGTTTATTTATATAAACTTCAAGTGGGTTCTTTTGTAGAAACAAAGAAGATGATACTAATGAAATAATCTATTAAAATATTTTAAGCAATTCTAATTAATGTTAATTCATTCATATTTAAGGAGAAGAGTAATGTATCTTACTATTTTTTACCGGGCTCTATACAAGGCAATATTATTGGTGTTTTGTATCCAAGGATTTTTATTGTCTCAAGGTTACTCATTTGTACACACGGCAAACAGCTCAAATATTATATCAAATTGGACGGTAATAGATTTTGCTCTGTTAAACGGAGCTCCCACTGCGATATTTTTAGTTACACAAAATTGGAATCCTCCTGGTGGTGGAGGAATTTACAATAATTCACCAATAGGTGTTTGGTATAATGGTTCACAATGGTCAGTATTCAATCAAGACTTAGCACCTATGCCTGAAGGTGCCGGTTTTAACATTTTCTATCCTTTGGCTGGCTATTCCTTACATACAGCAACCGCTTCAAACATCATATCAAATTGGACGGTTATTGATAATCCCTCATTAAACGGAAATCCCAACGCAATATTTTTTATTACACAAAATTGGAATCCTCCTGGTGGTGGGGGAATTTACAACAATTCCCCAATAGGTGTCTGGTACGATGGTTCAAATTGGGCGATATTCAATGAAGACTTGGCAGGAATGCCGCAAGGTGCTGCGTTTAATATTTTTATTCATGCAGGAAATGACGATTTCGTGCATATTGCAACCACTTCAAACATCGTATCAAAGTGGACGGTTATAGATAATCCCACATTAAACGGAAATCCCAACGCAATATTTTTTATTACGCAAAATTGGAATCCTCCTGGTGGCGGGGGAATTTACAATAATTCACCAACAGGTGTTTGGTATGATGGTTCAAATTGGGCAATATTCAATCAAAACGGTGATCCTATGCCAGAAGGTGCCGCTTTTAATATTTATCTGGCTATAACTAATGTACTGGAGAATGAAGATCAAAATGATGTTGTGGTAGAAAGATTTCAGCTTAAACAAAATTACCCTAATCCCTTCAATCCATCCACAACTATCAAATATGAAATTCCTTCTGAAAGTTTTGTTACACTAAAAGTGTATGATGTTTTAGGAAAAGAGGTAGCTACATTGATTAATGAGGAAAAACCTGCAGGCAGTTATGAAGTTGACTTTGACGCCTCAAGATTTGTAAGTGGCGTTTATTTATATAAACTTCAAGTAGGTTCTTTTGTAGAAACAAAGAAGATGATACTAATGAAATAATAAAAGTTTATTGGCCTCTATAAGCCCTGCTATTTATTTAGCGGGGCTTTGTTTATTTCATATCATTAGTTAAAAACATTCTTAACGATTTCAACAAGTCCAACCCAGGTACCAAGCACACTACCAAGACTTGCTAGAATAAAAACCAG
>DATDOL010000194.1:0-3284 GCA_035293265.1 Ignavibacteriaceae bacterium
AATGTTGATTACGTTGTGGAAGTTGATTCACTCGGCGATCCGAAAAAAATTGTTTCAGGGACAACCGAAATAACAAAATCTCCTGATCGATTACTTATAGCTGAGTATGTTGCTGACTTTATTGAAGCCGCAGGAATTATGAAAGATGGATTTTCTCTTCAGGCTGGTGCAGGTGGAACAAATCTTGCCTTCATTTTATTCTTAAAAGAAAAAATGAAAGCAAAAGGAATTAAAGCCAGATTTATGCGTGGCGGCAGTACAAAATATCTTGTTGAATTGCTTGAAGAAGGTTTGACTGATTACATTCTTGACGGGCAAACATTCGATCTTGAAGGTGTAAGAAGCATGAGAGAAAATACAAATCACGTGAACACATCTCCATTCACAAGTTATAATTTTCATGGTAAAGGAAATTTTGCATCGATGGTTGACGTTGCAGTCCTGGGTGCCACCGAAGTTGACGTTGAGTTTAATGCAAACGTCGTTACACATTCAGATGGATATTTACTTCACGGAATTGGCGGCTGGCAGAATTGTCTTTACTCAAAATGTACAATACTTGCAATTCCTTCTTTCAGAGATCGTATTCCAGTTATAGTTGAAGAAGTAACAACTCTTTGCGGACCAGGAGAACTTATTGATGTCATCATTACTGAAAGAGGAATTGCAATAAATCCTCTCAGAAAAGATTTATTGAAAGCAGTCAAAGGATCTTCACTTCCTGTCAAAGAAATTAAACAAATTAAAAAAGAAGTCGATGAAATTTGCGGTGGTTCACCTGCAAAACCGAAAGTGAATAAAGAAAAAGTTGTTGCTATAGTTAAGTGGGTTGATGGAACTGTCCTTGATTCGGTTTTCCAGGTTGAAAAATAAACTAACGTGAGGGATGATATTTATTTAGTCCCCCGCCATTTGTGGAATCAGTAACGAAACCGCGAAGGTTGCCTGCTTTCGCGCATAAGAATTATTAAAAGAAATTACTGTTAAAAAAACGGGTATAGTAGTGAAGTTGAGAATATAGAAAGCTGCATTTATAAGAATAATCTTTAAAAATAACGAATGGAAATATAGTTCAACGTTATTAAACTTTACACACCATTTTTATACCAATTTCAATTCTGCTATCCCGCTCTCAATGCATCAACAATTTTTAATCTTGCAGCTCTTACTGAAGGAAGAAATCCGCCAAGGAAACCCATAGCTACTGAAAATATTAATGATGAGATCACAATTTCGGACGATAAAGCAAATGAGAATTCAAGTTCTGACCATGAACTCCAGTTTAATGTTGATATAGAAAAGAATGAAAGAAATGAAGAAAGAATTAATCCTATTGCTCCGCCTGCTAAAGCAATAATAAAAGATTCCATCAGGAATGCCGAAAGAATACTTCTGCGGCTGAAACCGAGAGAACGCAAAGTTCCGACCTCAACAGTGCGGTTTGCAACTGCTGCATACATAGTAATCATTGCCCCGATTATTGCGCCGAAACTGAAAATAATAGTAATAAAAATTCCAAGTATTCTTATGAAGCCTGCTAACAGTTCAGATTGTTCTTCAAAAAACTTTTGTTCTGTTTTAACTTCGAATTGTTCAAGCCGGCGATCCGATTCAAAAGCTCGTTTAAATGTTTGAAAGTTTTTCGGACTATTAAGTTTGAGTGTTATAGAAGAGACACTGCTCCCGCGATTGAATGCGCTGAGAAGCTGCAATGCGTCACCCCACATCTCAGAATCAAAACCACTTCCTTCTGTTGAGTATCTTCCTACAATCTTCCAGAGATCTCCTGCAACTTTTATTGATTCTCCGACATGTGCACCTTTAAACTTCTTGGCAATCGATTCACCCACAATTAATTCGCGTGAACCAAAAGTAAAATTTTTCCCTTCAACAATTTTTATCTGAGGACGTAATTGAAAAGCTGTCGGTGAAACACCTCTTAAGGTAACATTACTCATTCCACCGCTCATAATATCCAGAGTTATTACGATCACAGGCTCATAAGAAATCAAATCAGTTCCTTCTGAAGATTTTGCAATATGAGGAAGTGTTCTGATTACATTTTGAGTTTCGCCATCAATAATGCTTGATATTTCACCAACCGCTGATTTACGAACGATTTTAACATTATCAGGTGAGCCCGTTGCAACTAAAGTTTTCTGAATTCCGTATGCCATCATCAGCACTGCTGTAAAAACAAAGACAACTAATGCTATACCAGAAATAGTGATAGCGGTGGTGAGCTTCCGTGTCTTGAAATTTCTAATCACATATTTAAATGGAATTTTCATATAACACCATAAATAAATTTAGAATTGGTACACAGACCTGTCTGCCGACAAGGCAGGTTAATAATCTGTGCAACCGGTTTAAGTTAGTTATCCCACAAACCGGAATCCGTCAATTATTTTTGTAGTTAATGAGCGATGAATTGGGAAAATGGCTGCTGCAATTCCAATAATAATTGCTGCACTGACTGCAAGTATTACTGTAACCGGTTCAATCTGGAATACAGGAAAAAACCCTTTCGGTATAACCTTCTCAAAACCTGCAACTATTGGAAATGTTAATGCAAGTCCAAAACCGCCACCGAGTGCAGCAATAAAAAGTGATTCTCCCATGATTAATGCAGTAAGGTGTTTTCCAGAAAACCCGAGTGCTTTAAACACTGCATACTCACGAGTTCTTTCACGTGCAGCCATGATCATTGTATTGCCAAGCACGAGCATAATAATTCCAATAATCACAAATGAAATAATGTTCATCGAAGTGATTATAGCGCTTGTTGCTGAAAGAAATCCCTGCTGAAAAGCACGTTCGGTTTCTGTTTTTGTTTCCGCCGCAGAATTTTTAAACAATGCATCAATCTGTTCTGATATTACAGCAGATTTAGCCGGGTCATCTATTTGGACAATATACCATCCTACATCGCCAGCTCTCTCAGGCCATTCCTCTTTCATTCGTTCATTAACATAATTCCAGTGAAAAATCATCTGAGATGCATCTGTTGTTTTGTCTCTGGCTTTATAAATACCACGGACAATAAATTCCCAGTTGCCTGGATAAATATCACCTTCAAGCGTTACAATATCTCCGATTTTCAAATTATATTGTTTGGCAATAGCTTCTCCAAGAATGCAAGTATTTCTTTCTCTCTTAAAAGTTTCAAGTTCTTCCTTGCTCAACATAAACTCCGGGTACACATCAAAAATTGTTTCAGCATCTGCAGCAATCCTGGCAAAGAATTGGTTCTTATCTATATAAACTCCACCGAACCAATTTGC
>DATDOL010000195.1:0-8602 GCA_035293265.1 Ignavibacteriaceae bacterium
ATTTCATTGCTAGCTTGCGATAAGCTTTTTTTATTTCATCCCGGGTTGCTGATTTATCGACGCCAAGTATTTTATAATAATCTTTGAATTCCATAATCCAGCTTTTCTATAAGTTGAGGAGGATATACAAAATTGTGAAACTAATATTTAAATTAAAAGGGTGACGAACAAGGTTGTCACCCTATGAGCATCCGTTAAAGGCTCAAGTTTTTTAGTTAACGGAAATCCCGATCTCTTTTGATTTTATTTCATCAGCCTTTGGGATCGTAATTGTTAATTGACCATCTTTAAACTCAGCTTTAATTTTATCTTCCTTAATCTCATTTGGAAGAGTAAAAGATCTGTAGTACTTGCCAAATGTTCTTTCAACCCGATGACATTTCGCATCCTTGGTCTCGGTTTCCTGGACTCTTTCACCGCTGATGCTTAGTTCTCCATTAGAGTAAGAAATTTTAACATCGTTCCTTTTTATTCCAGGAAAATCAGCCTTGATCTTATAAGCATCTTTATCTTCATAAATATCACTCAGTGGAATCCATACAGCATTCTCATACTCCTGATCACCATCTTTTTTAATTACACCAAATCTGGTTCCCAGACTGTTGAAAATTCTGTTGAACTCACGGTCAACGTCAAAGAAATCTCTTACCGGATTAAATCTTACAAGTGTCATAATTATTCCTCTTTGTTATTTTTGTTAATTGAAAAAAGTTATTTATCATAAAGTGCATACTCAACAGATGTGCCGAATTGAATAACGCTCGTAACTCATTATAAAATAATAAGTTAGTACATAAATTTATTTCACTCTTAGGGTGCGCCATTATGGCGCTCAGCTGACAAATAACTACATAAATAAGACGATTGGGGTGATTTGGGCTGCCAAAAATTCAAGTTTTAATTTTTTAACTATTTTAGACCTTTCTTCCGGCTTGAGATAAAGAACCTCCAAGAATTAGGTTGAACAATGTTTTTGTTAATTCATTATTATTTAATTATTTTTTGCACCCTTTAATTTAACTAATAAGCTTTGGAAGAATATACAATTGCTGCGATTGCGACTCCTCCGGGTGTCGGAGCCATTTCAATTATTAGAGTTAGTGGACCGGATACATTAAGAGTTGCAGACTTAATTTTCAAAGGTAGAAATAAGATATCTGAATCTGATTCACACACTATCCATTATGGTAAATTGTTGAGTCAGATGGGCGATACAATTGATGATGTTTTAATTTCAGTCTTTCGGTCGCCAAATTCTTATACCGGAGAAGATTCGGTTGAAATTAATATTCACGGCAGTCAGTACATCGCTAAATTAGTTTTACAAGAATTGATAAAGAATGGCGTTAGTCTTGCCGAGCCCGGAGAATTTACGAAACGTGCTTTTCTAAATGGACGTCTTGACTTAACACAAGCAGAAGCCGTAGCTGATGTTATAAGGTCGAGCACCGAAGTCTCATTGAGGGGGGCAAGAAACCAACTTGATGGGCTTTTATCACAGAAAGTTAGCGGATTACGTTCATCAGTTGTCAATCTTTCATCCTTTGTTGAGCTTGAGCTTGACTTTTCCGAAGAAGATACTCAATTTATAAAAAGGGATAAGCTAGCTGCAGAAATAGATCGCATTCTTTCCGAAATTGATTCTTTATTGGGTACTTATACTTTTGGACGAATTACAAGGGATGGCGTAAATATAGCAATTGTTGGTCAGCCAAATGTTGGAAAATCTTCATTATTGAACTATATTCTGAAAGAATCTAGAGCAATTGTCAGTCATCTGCCCGGGACGACAAGAGACGTCATTAGAGAAGAAGTTTCAATTGATGGTATCCTGATGAAGCTGTATGATACTGCAGGAATTAGACATTCTGAAGATGAGATTGAGAAAGAAGGCATTCAAAGATCACGTGAATCAGTAAAAAATGCAGATATTGTAATGGTTATTGGAGATGTGCAACAAGGGTTTTCTGATGAAATATTTGGAGAAATTAATTATCTAAATAAATCAGCTTCCGTATTAAAGGTATTAAATAAAATTGATTTGGAAGCCAGTTCAAAAATTTCCGTTGATAATAGGGTCTCTGCTAAAACGGGTTTTGGAGTAGATAATTTGTTAAAAAAAATGACAAAATTAGCACTTGGGACATCAAGTTTTACTGAAAAAACGGCAATAATTAGTAGCATAAGACATTATAACTGTTTGGAATCAGCAAAGATTAATCTACTGAATGCAAAAGAATCCCTTGAAAAAAAAATGAGTGGTGAATTCATTTCGGTTGACCTGAGAAATTCGGAACAGAGTCTTGCTGAAATCATAGGAGTTGTCACATCAGAGGACATCCTTAATAACATATTCTCAAAATTTTGTATTGGTAAGTAATAATTTCACGTGAAAATTAATAAATTAATTCTGTTCTCCATGAACTAAGGATTCCAGTTTCACGTGAAAAGCCTTATTTTATAAATATTTATGACTAAATCTTTTGATATTATTGTAATTGGTGGTGGACATGCTGGTATTGAAGCTGCGTTGGCTGGTGCTCGTATGGGATGCTCTGTAGGGTTGCTTACCATGGACAAAAATGCCATTGGGAGAATGTCTTGTAATCCTGCAATTGGTGGAACCGCGAAAGGACACCTGGTCAGAGAAATTGATGCATTAGGCGGTGTTATGGGAAAAATAGCTGACAAGACAGGTATTCAGTTTAGAATGTTAAATAAATCGAAGGGACCTGCGGTTTGGTCACCCAGATGTCAGTCTGATAGGAAGTTATATTCGGAAGAAGCGATAAGAATTATTTCATCTGGAAAAAATATCGATATTATTGCAGAATCGGTAACCGGGATTATTACTGATGGAAAGAAAGTAAGGGGAGTTTATACAAGAAACAACTCAGATATTATAGCAAGTACAGTAATTCTTTCATCCGGAACATTTTTGAATGCGCTTATGCATACGGGTTTGAATTCTTCCAGTGGTGGAAGATATGGGGAAAAACCTTCGACCGGAATTACAGAATCACTTGTATCCTTGGGGTTTATCACAGGAAGATTAAAAACCGGAACCCCCCCTCGCCTGCTTAAAAATTCAATTAATTGGGAGATACTTGAAGAACAACCGGGAGATGAGAATCCTCAACCATTTTCCTTTGGAACAGATCTTAATTTTTTTCCATACCTGCCTCAAAGGAGTTGTCACATCACATATACTGATTCCGTAGTCCACAAAATACTCGAAAAGGGATTTAATGAATCGCCGATGTTTACCGGGCTAATTTCAGGAATTGGCCCTCGATACTGTCCTTCCATTGAAGATAAGATTGTAAGATTTTCTGAAAAACCGCAGCATCAACTTTTTCTGGAGCCAGAGGGTTTAGATAGTGAGTTAATTTATGTTAATGGATTTTCAACTTCCCTGCCGGCAGAAATTCAGCTGGAAGCTATTCATAAAATCAAAGGGCTGGAAGAAGCCGAAATGGTAAGACCAGGTTATGCTGTCGAGTATGATTTTTTTCCACCTCATCAGGTTGATCTGACTTTAGAAACAAAATTAATAGAAGGACTATACTTTGCCGGGCAGGTGAATGGTACTTCCGGTTATGAAGAAGCTGCTGCACAAGGATTAATTGCCGGGATTAATGCAGCTTTAAAAATTCGGGGAAAGGATGAATTTGTTTTAAGAAGAAGCGAAGCATACATAGGAGTATTGATTGATGATCTTGTTACTAAATCTACTGAAGAACCTTACAGAATGTTTACCTCCCGAGCTGAGCATCGGTTACTTTTGCGTCAAGATAATGCTGATAGAAGATTGATGAAATATGCTAACGAGTTCGGACTAATTGATTCAGAATTGTATGACAGAGTTAAAGCACGAGAAAATATTATTCTTAGCGGACTAGATCTTTGTTCTAATATTAAACTTCATGCAAGAGATGTAAATGAGTTTCTGATTAAGAAAGGATCTACTCCAATTGAATCTACAGAAACATTTTCAAAACTTTGCAAAAGACCGGAACTCAATCTTAGGGAGCTCATTAAATTGAATGGTTACCAAAATGAGGAGGTTTTGAAGCAGTTGATTAATGACGCTGTTGCACTCGAACAGGTTGAAATAGAATTAAAGTATGAAGGGTACTTTAAGAGACAACAGGAATCTATTGAAAGACTAGAAAGATATGAAGACACTATTATCCCTTTAACGTTGAACTATTCTATATTGAAAGCTATCTCAACTGAAGGGAGAGAAAAGCTAGCCAGAATTAAACCCCGTTCAATCGGTCAGGCATCGAGATTGTCTGGCGTAACACCCTCTGATATTTCCATTTTATTGGTATATTTAAAAAGCTAATTTTTATTTTTTTATGGCAGATCAGCAAGAACAGTACCTTAAAGAGCTCAAAATCTTCTGTTGGGAAAACGGCTTCAACCCCGAGCCCACAAGGACAGAACGACTTGCCTATTTTGCTCAATTAGTTGCTGAAAAAAATAAAAAGCTAAATCTCATTTCAAAAAGAGATGTTGATTCCATTATTGAAAAACACGTATTTATTTCTGCATACATCACAAAGTTTCTTCCAGATAAAATTTCAAAGTATATAGATATTGGTACCGGAGGAGGGTTTCCAGGTATTCCGATGGCAATTATGCGTCCCGATTTAAGAGGGGTGTTAGCTGATTCAACAGCAAAAAAAGTAGATGCAGTCCAACAGTTTATTGATAAACTGAAACTGAGCAATGTTATTGCAGAAAACCATCGGGTTGAAAGTGAGGAATTTATATCTAGGCACGGCAATTCATTTGATCTGGTGGTCAGCCGGGCAACTGTTCCGCTGATTATCTTATTCCGATATTCAGTTCCGTTAATAAAAGATAAAGCTTATTTAATGGTGATGAAAGGCGGCGATTTAACAGAAGAATTTAAAAAAGCTGAGATGAAATATAAGTCATATATAAAAAAATCTACGATCTATGAACTTTATTACAAACCAACCAATGTAAGGAATAAGAAAGGAAAGAAGCTCATCCTGCTCGAATTACAGAAGTAGCTGTGTTCATTGTGCTTTATTAAAAATTATTTTAGTTACAGGTTCAACAAAGTTGAGCCTTTTTTATTTTTGAACATTATATATGAGTACTGCCAGTATTAATAGTTTTTTATCCCCGGAATTGTTTAAAGAGTTAATTAAAAGATTAGCTGCTTTGAATGGGCACGCAAATAAGATTTATATTTCGCCCCTTCACGGAGTTTCAAAAAGTTTTCTGATTCATGAGCTTTGCTCAAAAGTGGATCAGCTTGTTGTGCTGTTGTCTGATAGCAAATTAGTTGCAGAACTTCAGGTTGAACTTAATGTCCTTGGTTTGAAAAGGAGCATCATTTCATTTGATGAATTTAAAATCGAATCAATTCAGGAAAAATTAACTGACGTTATCAACCAGGAAAAATTCATAATTATTTCTACTTATGAATTACTACAGCAAAAATTTCCATCGAGAGAAAAGATTGAAAACACCACAACAAAAATAGCACCCGGCGGTAATATTAAGTATGATTATTTAGTCGGATACCTGAATGTTCTCAACTATCAGAAAGATAAGTTTGTTGAAGCGCCAGGTGAATATTCATTGCGCGGTTCGATAATAGATTTTTGGTCTTACAGTGAAAGCAATCCGGTTCGGCTGGAATTTGATGGCGACTTTCTGGAATCATTACGTCATTTTGATCCGGAAAGTCAAAGATCTGTTGAAAAACTTGAAAGTGCCACGCTCGCTGGAGTATTGGATAAAAATAATCTTGAAAATCTAAATGCAGATATCTTTGATTACCTAAGGAATACAATAATTTTAGCTTCTGATTTTGAACTCAAGAATTTGGAGAATAAACCAACCTCATCAATCATTAAGGGAAACAATTTTCAATCATCGGAATCAAATATAACAGAATTCCCCGAAGCTGAATTTCCGGAACCAGTTGAGACAAAAGATGATGTTGCGAAATTAAAAACACTATCACTCGAGTATAAATCGAAAAAAAACACACGCTGGATTATTGAAGATGAACTTGGTGTAAACAGTAACAAAATCGAATTGGGGATTAAACCGACACCATCAATCAATGGAAATTATGAAATTCTTTTCTCTGTTCTGAAGCAATATGCAGATGACAACTTTAAAGTTATTCTTACCTCCGAAAATGAACTTCAGACGGCTCGGTTAAAAGATCTTCTTTCAGAATTCAAACCTGAACTGGTCGACCTTATTGGATCAGGAAAAATTAAACTGGAAACCCTTGGAATTAAAGAAGGCTTTCTTCTCACTAAAGCTAAATTACTTCTTTTAACCGATTACCAGGTCTTCAACAAACCTTATCGTACCAAGATTTCAAAGCAAAAAAAATACAAGAAGACAAAGTCAAAAACATTCTCATCAATTAAGAGAGGTGATTATGTCGTTCATGAAAATTATGGAATAGGAAAATATGTTGGGCTTGAAACAATCAGCATTGGTGAATCAAGACAGGAATCGATGAAGCTTCTCTATAATGAAGGAGGAGTCGTATATGTAAATCTGAATTATCTCACACTTGTAAAAAGATATTCAGCAAATGAATCCGAGGGCAAACTTGCACCTACGCTCTCTACTCTTGGTACTGGCGAATGGGACAGGACAAAGCATCGCACAAAAAAGAAAATTAAAGAAGCTGCCAGGGAATTGATTGAGCTTTATGCCAAACGCAAAGCTGCCCGGGGATTTAAATTTAATCCCGATACTGTTTGGCAGAAAGAGCTCGAAGCATCCTTCTTTTATGAAGATACTCCTGATCAAGAAAAAGTTACGACCGAAGTTAAAGAAGATATGGAAGCGGAGAGCCCTATGGACAGGCTTGTCTGTGGAGATGTAGGTTTCGGGAAAACTGAAGTTGCTGTACGTGCAGCCTTTAAAGCTGTGCAGGATGGCAAACAGGTTGCATTGCTTGTCCCCACTACGATTCTTGCAGAACAGCACTTTAATACATTCAAAGACAGGCTGACTCAATTCCCGGTTAAGATTGCCGCGCTTTCTCGTTTCCAAACTAAGAAAGAACAAAGCGTAATTTTAAAAAATCTGGAAGAAGGAAAAATGGATGTTGTTATCGGAACACACCGGCTACTTTCGAAAGACATGAAATTTAAAGACCTTGGGTTGCTGATGATTGATGAAGAACACCGCTTCGGTGTTGCTGCAAAAGAGAAACTCCGCTCGTTAAAAATTAATGTTGACACACTTGCACTAACCGCAACACCAATTCCACGTACATTAAATTTATCTTTACTTGGCGCACGCGATCTTTCTATAATTGCAACGCCTCCTCCGAACAGGCAGCCGATTTATACAACTGTTTCCACTTTTGATGTTTTGAAAATCCGGGAGTGGGTTTACAACGAAGTCAGGAGAAACGGACAGGTTTACTTTGTGCACGACAGAATTCAATCAATTGATAAGCTGGCGGAGTTTCTTAATAAACATATTCCGGACGCGAAGATTGGAATTGCACACGGACAAATGAGCCCAACCCGGCTTGAAAATGTTATTCATGGGTTTCTCAATAAAAAATATGACGTGCTTCTCTCAACTAAAATTATTGAGTCGGGGATTGATATTCCTAATGTTAATACTATCATAATCAATCGTGCGGACAGGTTTGGTCTTGCCGAACTCCACCAGTTAAGAGGACGAGTTGGCAGATCAACAAGACAGGCATATGCTTACTTTATCGTTCCAACATTGACCGGAATTACGAAAAAAGCATTGCGACGATTGAATGCGATAGAAGAGTTCACTGAAATCGGTTCCGGGTTTAATCTTTCGATGCGTGATCTTGAAATCCGTGGTGCGGGCAATCTACTCGGCAAAGAACAATCGGGGTTTATTAATGATATCGGTTTCGACTTATATCTGAAGATGATTGATGAAGCAGTTGAAGAATTGAAGTATCAGGAATTCCAGGAAATATTCAAAGCATTACCCAAACACGAATTTCGAACTGAACCGACAATTGATACTTATTTTGAAATCGGAATACCGGAAACTTATATGCCGGAACAAACCGACAGGTTGAATTTTTATACCGCATTATATTCAATAAAAAATCTCGATGAGCTTGATGATTTAAAAGAAGAGATGATAGATCGTTTTGGAACAATTCCTTCTCTCGTCAACAGGCTGCTTCTTGCTGCTGTTTTAAGGCGTCATTCTTCATACGCCTTGTTTGAAAAAATAATGATGCAGAGAAATGTGGTCACTATAATTCTTCCCAGAGGAGAAAAAGAAGATTATTACAATCACCACTTTGTTGAACTGATGCGTTACATTCTTGATGAGCATAAAGAAACTGTAAAGTTTGAACAAAAAAAAGAGGTTATGAAACTAATTATTAAAAACAATTTCACAACACCGGAACAACTTTTGGAGTTTCTTATTTCTTTCAGCAGGAGTGTGAAAGATTTATTTCAGAAAGTAGAAGTAAAGGAACAAACTATTTAATCTTTAACATCTGTCCCAATCCTTTTGTCCATTATTCTTGCCAATGGATTCATTACTTCCTAAGTTTGCATACAAATTT
>DATDOL010000196.1:0-10603 GCA_035293265.1 Ignavibacteriaceae bacterium
GACATTGTTTATGTTTACGGAAAAGTGAACGGATGGATGACTGAACAATCACCTGTTAAGCCGGACTGCAAAAAGGGTGAAGTGAGAGCAATGCTGGCGGACATAATTATGAATGAAGTTGGAAACGAAAATCTTAATGCAATTATTATAAGGGCAGCAGACTTTTACGGGCCAAACACTCCGTTGAGTTTTGTTACTATCACAGTTTTTGAAAATTTTAAAAAAGGTAAAAAAGCAATGTGGTTTATTGATGCAGATAAAAAACATTCCTTCACTTACACAGCTGATGGTGGCAAAGCAACTGCAAAGCTCGGAAATACGGAGACAGCCTATAATCAAATCTGGCATTTACCAACCAGTAAAAATGTTTTAACGGGAAAGGAATTCATTGAACTAGCCGCAAAAGCTTTTGGTATTAAACCGGATTATACTATTCTTAAAAAATGGATGATACAATTAGTTGGATTATTTAATTCTAATGTTCGTGAAAGTGTTGAGATGCTTTATCAGAATCAATCAGTTTATCTTTTCGACAGCACAAAATTTGAAAGGGCTTTCAACTTTAAACCAACGAGTTACGAACTCGGAATATTAGAGACTGTTCAATCAATGAAATGAGTTCTTGTTTAATTATCATTGCAGATTAAAAAATCCGATACGTCTGGCGAATGGGGATATAAAGTAAATTTAACCGCATTATCTGGAACAACAAGAATCTCAGTTCGTCTATATTTTCACATGATTTTTTTGCAGGGACGGATTAGTTATTTTGTACCATAGGAATTTCTAATTTCAGGAGTTTCGGATATGTCATTCAGAGATCAGCAAAAATACCTCGACGAACTTAAAAAGTATGAGAAACAGTTCACCTGGCAGGAATCTGATGATTTTAAAAAATTTATAAAACGTCAGAAGGATGATGAGGATTTTGATTCAGTCTCGATGAAGAAATTAAAAGACTTATATGACAAGTATCATAAAGCCGCAGATTTTTCAAAGTATGATAAATTCTTCAAAAAAAGCGGAGACTCACAATAATTAATCTTAACACTCGCTGCTATCCTACCTATCAGCAGGTTTTAACTTTGCTTAAATATGGCATTGTGAGTAATTTTATTTTTCTTTTTCAACTCAGAGGAAATAATGAATTTAAAACTTCTTCATAGAATAATAGCAGCAGTTGTATTTTTTCTTTCACTGTATGTTTATTTGGCAACTGTTCAGCCCTCGGTTTCGTTTTGGGATTGCGGAGAATTTATCGCAGCAAGCTATTACATGCAGGTTCCTCATCCACCGGGAACACCTTTCTTTTTGATACTAGGGAATATCTTTTCAAAAATCCCATTCATTGAAAATGTTGGATTAAAAGTAAATCTGATCTCGGTTATTTCTAGCGCATTTGCAGTTCTATTCTTGTACCTGGTTGCTGTTAAGCTTATCAATATTTATAAAGGAAAGAAACCGGAAAATTTATTTGATGCAATGGTAACATACATTGCTGCAGCAATAGGCGCCTTCTCTCTTTGCTTTAGTGACACATTCTGGTTTAACGGTGTTGAAGCTGAAGTATATGCGTTCAGCACATTTCTAGTTGCGATCATTACGTATCTCATTCTGCGATGGTATGAAAGAGCAGATGAAAAAGACAACGAAAAATATATTTTAACAATTGCTTACCTGGTTGGCTTATCAACAGGAGTTCACCTGATGAGCGTTCTTACTATTGTTCCGGTTGTAATGGTTATATTCTTCCGCAAGTATATTCAGGACGAAGCTTCTCTTAAGAAAACAGGCTATATTTTTCTTGCGCATTCAGGAATAATTTTACTGCTCGCCCTGGTTTGGTGGGCAGGTGAAAAAACTTCAAGTCCCCCTGCTCCTGAAGCATACAAGGATTTTGATACAAAGTTTAAGCTTATGATTTTCGGTCTAAGCGCCCTTATCATAGGGATCAACTTTCGTAAAATATTTACAAGAAATTCTTTTTATATGCCGTTAATGATCGGTGGCGTTGCTTTGTTTGCGACGTACCCGGGAGTTGTAAAATTTCTTCCTGCATTAATGACTGCTATTGCAGGTGAAGATACTTTGCTCGAGATTATCTTGTTTATTATTATTCTTGCTGGTATCGGTTATATGGTGAATTATTCTGTTAAAAAGAATAAGCCAACATTGCACCTGGTATTTATGTCAGCAGTTTTTATTCTAGTAGGATTTACCACTTTTTCTCTTGTGATTATTCGGGCTAATCAGGACCCTCCGATGAATGAAAATGAACCAAAAACTTTTCCACTGCTTGAAAATTATCTTAACCGCGAACAATACGGTGACTTTCCCACATTTAAAAGAAGATATGCCACTGAACCTCATCAAATGGTGGTTTATAACAATTACTCAACTGACCTTGATTTCTTTTACAGGTACCAGATGAATCATATGATGACAAGATATCTTCTATGGAACTATGCGGGACGTGAAGGATGGGTTCAGGATGACGGAGCGAACATTGCCCCGTTTAATGATATCGGAAATTTAATTGGAAGAATTATTGCCGTTGATTTTGAAGGAAAAGCTGCTGACTCATTATTCGCAGTTCCGTTCCTCATTGGTCTGTTCGGGATTTATCATCACTTCCGTAAAGATTGGAAAATGGCTTCGGTGTTTATAATTATGTTTATACTGATGGGACACCTTACAGCCTTTTACCAGAATCAACAGGAACCTCAGCCTCGTGAAAGAGATTATTTTTATGTTGGAGCATTTTTTGTTTTTTCTATCTGGATTGCCATAGGTGTGCAGGGACTTGTTGATCTTGTTAAGGGAAAAATAAAAAGCAAATCAACTGCAAATGCTGTAGTCGCCGGTGTACTTATTTTCTCATTTATTCTTGTTCCGGTCAAAATGCTGCAGGCAAATTATTTCACTCATGACCGTTCAAGAAACTGGGTTGCATGGGATTATTCATACAATATTTTACAGAGTGCGGCCCCCAATGCAATCCTGTTTACAAATGGTGACAACGACACATTTCCTCTCTGGTATTTGCAGGATGTTGAAAATATAAGGCGGGATGTTAAAGTTGTAAATCTTAGTTTGTTAAATACAGAATGGTATATAAGACAGCTTAAGAATAATGATCCCTATGGTGTCGGAACGGTGAGAATAAGATTATCAGAAACACAAATTAATCAGGTACGTCCTGTTCAGTGGGAATCCAGGAATGTCACAGTACCCGTTCCTCAGCCAAAAAATGAAACCCAGCTTGCTGATATTGTTCAAAAGTTTGGAATCCAGGATAGTTCTGTAATTAAAGCTGGAAATATCACCTGGCGGATGGATAATTCATTAACATTCGGTGACGTTAAAGCCGTACGGGTACAGGATCTTATGGTTAAAGAAATTGTCGAAGCTAACAATTGGGAACGACCAATTTACTTTGCGGTAACGTGTTCGGATGACAGCAAAATCGGTCTCCAGGATTATTTAAAAATGGAAGGAATGGCTTTCAGGCTTGTCCCGGAAAAAAGGGCAGCCGGTAAAGAATTTTTAAACGAAAAAGTTATGAGAGAACAGTTAATCGAAAACCCGGGCTTCAGCGAAGATTACCAGCCGGGATTTAAATTCAGAGGACTTAGTGATTCAACAGTCTTCTTTGATAATAATCACCTTAGAATGGCGCAAAATTATAGAAATGCTTTCATGAGATTAGCTGTTCATTATCGCAACACTAACAGAAATGATTTGCTCATCAGTATTCTTGATGAAATGAATGGAAAACTTCCTTATAATATTATTGGAATAGATAACGGGTTGTTATTTGAAATCGGGAATCTTTATCGTACTTCCGGCGTGGCAGACAAGTACAAGGAAATTGCATCCTTTGTTGAGAAAAGAGCATTGACTGACCTTGAAAAAAATCCCGAAGATGTAAGTTCATATTACAACCCTTACAGGATATTAATTGAGACGTATGAAAATCTTCAGAGTTATGATAAACTGGTGATGATTTGGGAAAAGCTCGAGCAAATGTATCCTAACGATCCAACCGTTAAAGCCAGCATTCAAAAATACAAGCAGCTTCTTGATCAGAAGGACACGGTTATTAATTAATTTTTTAACCAGCAAAAGATTCTCGCTTTAAAAAGTCCGGCAGAAGCCGGACTTATTTTTTTGTAAATTTCAGACATGAAAATTTTAATCTTAGCCCTTTCCGGTATTGGCGATGCGTTGATGTTCACACCTGCCTTAAAGCTTCTTAAGACGAAATTACCCGAAGCACAAGTCGATGCTCTTGTTATGTTTGAAGGTGCCAGGGATATTCTTTCATCAAACCCGAACATTAACCGTGTCCATCATTTTAATTTCCTTAAGGAAGGCAAGCTGAAATCGTTAAAATATGTTTTAAGCATTCGTGGTAATTATGATGTTACAATTAATGTTTACCCGTCTAACAGAAAAGAATATAACCTGATAAGTTTTTTAATTGGAGCATCACGAAGAGTTGGGATTAAATATAAAAGAAAAAACACTTCCAGTTTTGGATTTCTGAATAATGTAACTGTTGATGAAGATGATTCCACACATAATGTTAAGACGAACATTAAACTTTGTGAAGCCCTAGTTGATTATAAGTTTGATGACGAGCCCGCACTTGAACTGCATCTGGGTCAATCCGATATTGATTTTGCCGAAGCATTTTTTAAAAAGCAAAATATTAATTCAAAAGATTTAATAATAGGTTTTCATCCCGGATGTGCAGTGTTAAAAAATCATATTAAAAGAAGGTGGGAACCTGAAAAGTTTGCTGAACTTGCAAAACGTTTAATCAAATCATATAACTCAAAAATATTATTATTCGGCGGACCAGATGAAGAGGATTTGAAAGAGAAAATTTCAAAGCAAATTACTTCTGATAATGTTTTCATTATTAGTACCGATACCATCAAGCACAGTTCCGCGATTATGAAAAGATGCGACTTATTTATTACTAACGATTCGAGCCAGATGCACATCGCTTCGGCATTAAGGTTGAATGTTATTGCGATTATTGGCCCAACCAATCCGGCATATATTCAGCCGTGGAAAACCGAACACAAAGTTGTTTCCTTAAACCTTGAATGTTCACCGTGTTTCTTTTACTCACCTAAACCATTAATTTGTAACAGAACGGATGTGAAATTTAAATGTATTAAAGAACTAACGGCTGATATGGTTTTCGAACAGGTTAAAACTTTATTAAAATAAAAACTTAAGGGGAAATTAAAATGACATCAAAAGCATTAGTAGAAGAATTTTTACACGAAAGCAAAATTGCCCTTGTCGGTATTTCACGGGATAAAAGAAAATTTGGCAATACCATTTACCGTGAACTGAAGAAAAAAGGGTTTGCTTTGTTCCCGGTCAATCCCAATATGACTGAGTTCGAAGAAGACAAATGTTATTCATCTCTTTCATCTTTGCAGCAACGAGTTGATGCATTAATCATCAACATCCCGCCAAAAAATACAAAAGCAATTGTTGAGGAAGCTAAAAATGTCGGGATAAAAAAAATCTGGATGCAGCAGGGTTCTGAATCAACTGAAGCAATTAAATTCTGTAATGAAAATAATATTGAAATTATTTCCGGCGAATGTATTCTGATGTTTGCAGAGCCGGCCGCTTTTTTTCACCGTGCACACAGATGGATTAATAAAATCGCCGGGGAACTTCCAGCATAAGAATGCCGTCAGTAAAACTTAAATCATCACGGGACAAAATTATTCAAAACATGCATCCATGGATTTTTTCCGGGGCAATTGATTCTGTTTCCGGAAATCCTGCCAACGGTGAAACGGTTGAGATACTTTCCTCAAAAGGTGAATTAGCAGGCAAAGGAAGCTATTCACCATCTTCTCAGATAAGAGTTCGTATCCTTTCTTTTAATCCGGAAGAAGAAATAAATTCAACTTTTCTTCATAGCAGAATTCTTAAGTCAATAAATCAAAGAAAGCAAACAATTGATTTAAAAAATACTAACGCATTCAGGTTGATTAATTCTGAGAGTGATGGACTGCCGGGAGTAATTGTTGATAAATACAACGAGTATCTTGTTTGTCAGTTTTTATCTGCCGGTGCCGAGTATCTGAAAAAAAATATTGTTGAAATTTTAGCAGAAGAATTGAAACCGAAAGGGATTTATGAAAGGTCAGATGTTGATGTTCGTGAGAAAGAAAATCTTAAACCCGTAAAAGGATTGTTATCCGGTAAAGAGCCTGATGATCTGATTGAGGTAACAGAAAATGGGATTAAATTTTTTGTGGATATAAAACACGGACACAAAACTGGCTTTTATCTCGATCAGAGCGATAACAGAAAACTGCTTCTAAATTTTATTAAGGATAGGACTGTTTTAAATTGTTTCTCTTATACCGGCGGCTTTTCAGTTTATGCTTTAAAAGGCGGGGCTAAAAAAGTGACCAATATTGAATCTTCACTGCCGGCGATTTCAATTTCTATGAAAAACTTTCAATTAAACAACCTTGATGAAAATAAGGTTGAGCATGTAACTGAAGATGTATTTAAAGTTTTAAGAAAATTCAGGGACGAAGGAAAAACTTTTGATGTAATTATTCTCGATCCACCAAAATTTGCCGAGTCCGTTTCGCATGTAACGAAAGCGAGCAGGGCATACAAGGATGTTAATCTTCTTGCGATGAAGATTATTAACCCGGGTGGAATTTTATTTACTTTTTCCTGCTCTGGTCATGTTTCGCAGGATCTTTTCAAGAAGATTGTTGCCGGTGCAGCAATTGATTCCGGACGTGATGTAAAAATTATCAAACAGCTTTCTCAATCTTCGGATCATCCGGTCTCATTAAATTTTCCCGAAGGACATTACCTTAAAGGATTTATTTGTTTTGTTCAGTGAGACGAAACGATTCAATAGAAAATTTATGTACTCTTGAATATTAATTGCTGCATTGCTTTATTGTTATATTGGTCGGAGACTCGTTTAGCAATTTAACAATGAAGCAATTTATTTGGAGCAACTTCTTATCTTTTGCCAGTAATTTTTGAAATTAGTAATAAATTTAATTTTGGAAAAACTATGAACATTTGGTTACTTGGAATTCTGGTATTTCTTGCACGCGTGGTCGATGTATCTGTTGGTACATTAAGAACTATAAGTATCGTTCAGGGAAGAACGAAAATATCCTTCTTCCTGGCATTTATTGAAACGAGTGTCTGGCTGCTCGTTCTAAGTGCTGTTCTGCCAAAAGTAATGGACACTCCGCTGCTTGGATTATTCTATGCTTTTGGTTTTGCCACAGGTAACGTAGTTGGAATACTTGTTGAAAAAAGATTGGCGATGGGCTATATAAACTTCAGGATTATTACAAGCCGGTTTGCAAAAGAAATTACAAGTACACTAAGAGAAAAAGGATTTGCAGTTACAAATTTTGAAGGACAGGGAAAAGACGGTATTGTTACAGAAATTTATGTTGCATCGGAAAGAAAAAATCTGCCGGCACTTATTAAGTTTGTTAAAGAAATTGAACCCGATGCATTTTATATTGCAGAGCAGGCAGGCATTGTCAGCAAAATAAGAAGACCAACTATGATTCCAGCTACAGGTTGGCGCGGTGTTCAAAAGAAGAAATGAAATTTCTTAATTATTTAAAAATATTTCTGCACTCTCGTTTTCAGTTAAAGCCGAACAATCCAGTCCGATTGAACCTAATGTCTGCCGGGAAATAGTAAAATGGTATTTTTACTTCAATATGTAACAATTTTTCATTTTTTTTAATACTGTTCCATTGCTAACTTAGCCCCCAATAATTTCAGATTAGCTGAAGTTAATAACCATTAGGAATTTTTTGATGAAGCAATTTTAATTTACTGAAATTACTATTACTTAATAAAAAATAAAGGAAACATATGATAAGAAACGTTCTTTTTACTGCATTCCTTATTCTTGCAGTAATCACTTTTTTCGGATGTGAAAGTAAAACAGGCAAATCAGACGAAACAGGTGACGATGTTAAAGTTGAGGGTGTTATCGGTGATACTACCTCCGGTGGAGAGACCGCAGTCGAAACAGTTACAATCCCGGATTTAAAAGGCACCTGGACCGGAACATTTGACAGAAGAGCTACAACTCTCATTATAAAAGAACAAACGGACAGCAGCTTCTCAGGAAACATTATAATTAATTACCGTCAGGTGATTAACCAGGAAGTGAAAGGTTCTTTTAGTCCGGTTTCAATGGTGATGAATATGACAGATCAGCTTCACAGCCGTTACCAGGGTAAGTACGACGGAAAGTTATCTGAAAATGCTGATCATTTTTCCGGAACTTTTATTATGAATCGTGACGGTTCAAAATTTTCATTTAATTTGAATAAAAAATAAAGGAAAACAATAATGAAAAAACTCATTTTATTACTCATAATTCCGTTCTTAATATTACTGATTACTTCCTGTGAATCGACTGAAGATCCGATAACACCAGATCCGCCGGGCAATTTATATGTTACATCAAACCCTGCCGGAGCAGAAATCTGGGTGGAAGGAACGAACACTGGGAAAGTAACCCCGGATACTATTAAGAATCTTGACGAAGCAGTTTACACTGTAACATTAAAATTATCAGATTATAATGACACGACTTTCTCGATAAGCGTGACTAGCAACCAGACAAGTGTGGTTGGTCCTATTGTCCTTGTATCAAATATTAATACAACAATATTTGGTCCGGTAAGAATTTATGAATCTTTTGGAACATCAGCATCAGAACCAAGCGGGCTGGATCTATCAAGCGGGATGGCTTATGGAATTTCTAGTCCGAATGCAAACCTTGTAGATATTTATTATTACAGCGATGCAGCAGGAACCACTTATCTTGTTCAGAGTGCGGATAATCATTCAGGCCTAATTCGCAGAACAGATTTTTTTGTCGGTTCAAGTTCAAATCTTTTTGATGCTGTAGATTCTCCGTTGAGAGGTATAGGCGCCTGGACAGACAATATGGGAGACAGAGAACCGAATTACGTTTTTCTTTATGATCATGACGGGCATTACTCAAAGCTGAAAATAGTTGCCTGGGGCGGTGGTGTTCCTGGTTTTCCTGCCTATGTCGATGTTCAGTGGTATTATAATAATGCACAATTGGATGAAAGATTTAAATAAGAAGAATTAACTTTTTAGAAAAGAATTAAAGATTTTCTTTTTTATTGATAACCATCGCTTGATTTCGGCGAGGGTTTCTAATTTTAAGTAAGATGATACGATAGTGAGTGTATTCAGAGTTAATTAAAAATAATCGAGGGCGGAACTGTTCCGCCCTCAAATTTTGAACTGCTTTAAAATTTTAATAAAGATTTTTCTGAAAGATTAATCTTCATCCTCAATCTCACCGCCATGATCGCCTACGAGCAGCCATTTATCGCCCTTCTTCATCAGGATATCTGTCCATCGTCCTCTTTCAGTCATCGATTTACCATCATTACTTTCATTAACCTGTGTATAATAATAGTGAACATAAGCGAAGTTACCGTTCACCCAGATATTCGCAGGGGTTAAATTGTAATATTGTGTTTTACCTTTCTTAAACCAATAGTTCATTGATTTAACTACGTGGCTTTTCGGGCTTGGCGATTCATTTTGATAGTTCCAGCCGAAATAGGAATCATCAAAGTAAGTTAGAAAACCTGATGGATCTTCTGACATTCCTGCCTGCCAGTAAGTTTCAACACCTGCCCAGACAGACTTCTGTTCATCGCTCCATTGCTGTGCGGCGGTAAAGCTGCTTAAGAACAGGAAAAGAAAAAGAAATGAAAATGTGCTCACAATTAATTTTTTCACTGTGCCTCCAAAATTGAAAAGTTATTATTTAATGATGTGTTTTAGGTCGTGGTAAATATTGTAAAATGTTAAGTGATTGACAAGCAACAGTAAATATATTTTTTAATGATAAGAGAAATAATTAACTAAGTAATTAATTTATTTAACCACTATTCCCGACAATCTGTCTTTGGCAGACGGGATTTCTGTTTAAATGATGATATCATTTAACCATCAACATCTTTTTTGTCGATGAAAATTTATTGGTCTGCAAACGGCAAAAATAAATTCCGCTCGTTAAATCTGAAGCATCGAAATTAACTTCATAATTACCAGCTGGTCTATTTTCATTTACCAATGTCGCAATTTCAATTCCAAGAATATCATAAACTTTTAGACTAACAAATTGAGATTGCTTCGTTCCACTCGCAATAACAGGAGGAATCGCGTATCTAATATTGGTAGTTGGATTAAAAGGGTTCGGATAGTTTTGGAATAAATTAAACTCGTGCGGTAAATTGTTTTGTTCTTCCAAAGCAGTTATTACTTCAGAAGTGTCCCTTTGCCACAAACCATCGCTTGTTGCAGCAATAATTTTATCTTCATAAACTATTAACTTTTCAATGCTGTTTAAGAACGGAAGACCTTCAGCCCAGTCTATCCAGGTAACACCATCGTCTGCAGAACGGAAAATTCCTGAACCTCCAAACTTTAAAGATGTTATTAAATTTCTGTTCACTCTTATTATGCTTGAGCTGTAAGGATCGGGGGACAGACCCTC
>DATDOL010000197.1:0-10493 GCA_035293265.1 Ignavibacteriaceae bacterium
AATGTTTCATCCACAGAGATGGAGATTTCGCCGTATGTAGGGGTATCTTCGGGGCTGTCCGATCCGTTGCATCCGGTAAAAATAAATAACAGAAGAGGGAAAAATGACATACTGCTTTTAATCTTTATCTTCATTTTCTAATTCGCTTTCCCGCTTCTTCCGTATGCTGACATAAAATCTAATTAATCCATACGTAATTAGAATTGTCCCACATCCAATTTGCTGAACCTTAGAAAAATTGAATACATATTCAGTGACGATACAAAAAATACCAAGACAAACATATATAACCGGCATTACAAAATTCAAACTACTTAAAAAAGACAAGTTTAAATTTCCTTGCTGAAATTTGTAAGTGATACATTCTTGGGAATGTTTCCAATTAAATCTCCGCAAAGAGAGTTCTCTGTAAAAACAGCTCAGGTTGTTATTGAAGTTTGAATACAATTGGGATCGAAACCTGAACTTTTACTGGTGTTCCTCTTTGCTTGCCTGGTTTGAACTTTGTTTGTAAAACTGCATCACGGGCTGCTTCATCACAGCCAGCGCCTATTCCTTTAATGATCTGGGTTTTGGTAACATTCCCGTTTTCATCAACAAAAGCAAGAATGTAAACTTTGCCTTCTACCCCTGCACGTTTTGCAATTTCGGGATATACAATTTTTTCTTGTATTGCCTTAATTCCTCCGATTGGCTCAGGCATTTCTTCAACTGCGACGAAATAAGTAGGTGCTTCTTCTTCAACAACTTTTTCTTCAACTTCGATCAAACTATAGTCAACACCTTCTGGATTTCCTTCCTCTGTTGATAAACCAGGGTCTACATCTTTAAGCTCATCAACAGTAACAAATTCATCCTGAACCTGTTCATCGGGTTTAATCACCGGTGGAGTAAATTTAATCGTTGATTTTAATGGAGGAGGTGCTTCGATTGGTACTTCTTCCTTCTTTTCACCTATTGATGGAGGTGGTGCCAGCTCAGTTATAACTACTTTTCTCTTCTTATTTAAAGATTCTTCTTCAGGATTGATCATGCTATAAATAGCCGGCCCGGTGGTAACAAGAAGAACAATGAATATGGCAATCCACATCGCAATGGAGAGATATTGCTTGTAAGCTTTCCGAAGTTTATAAGCACCATACTCCTTGTTTTTCTGAGCGAATATTAATTCGTCAATGTTGAGTTTAGGAGTTGATTCATTAGTCATGGTTTTTCACCCAAGATTATAAGTTTTTAATTAATTCGAGATCAATCGGTGCAATATCCACGAGTGCATACCGTTTTATATTTGATATATTCATCTCATCCAGAATATCAACAACATTTTTGTAATTAGCTTCATCAGTCGGCTTTATAAGTACAACCATCTCCTGAATCGTATTGTTTTTTTCAACAAGGACTTTTCTTATACCATCTGCAGAGAAATTTGTTTCCACCGGTAAATTTTCTTCACCAGGGAGCCCCTGATACCAGAATATTTTATTCTCTCCACCAATAATTAATGTTAAAGCTTTTGAAGCTTTAACAGCATTTTCATCTTCAGTTGTTACCTCATCCTTTGGTTTTACCGGCATATTGATTTCCATAGTTTGGGGTTTACTAAATGTAGTAGTCAACATAAAAAAGGTAACCAGAAGAAAACCAAGATCAACCATAGGCGTAAGGTCAATTCTGGTAGACATTTTTTTACGCCCTTTCTTTTTCTTACCTTTTTTACCACTTTCTTTCTGTTCTAATTCAGCCATAACTTAAATCCCTTTCAATTTATTTGGATCAGCCTCAAGATCAGTAATAAGATTGAACTTATTCACATTTTTATCCTGAAGAGTGTTCATTACTTTTTTAACCGTAGGCCAGGGGCAAAACTGATCTCCTTTAATTGTAATTCGGACATTCGGATTAGAAAGTCTGCCTTGCATTATCCAGATACTTAATTCATTATTAGTTGAATCAATAGGAATACCAGGTTGCTGATAAGATTTTCTTTCGAAATCATCCAAGGCAAGAAAGCCTTTTAATTGATTTAAGGGAACACCAACACTTCCCGTAAGAACAAAGGCTTTTACTTCCTCAGGAGTGAACTGAAGTTCAGGATGTCGTTCACTAATTTTTTGAAGAAGACGTTCGCGGGCGAAATTTTTATTATCGATATTAAAAAACACCTTTCCATCTGCAGATATGGTAATATTCAGAATATCAGTGTCGGGCAGTTTAATTTCCGAAATCGAAGAAGGTGTATCAACAATTACTGATTCGTCCGATTTAAATTGAGTTGTTAACATAAAAAATGTTAACAATAAAAATGCTACATCGCACATTGCAGTCATATCGATCAATGTGCTTTTACGAGGTACTTTTATTTTTGGCATAGTTTATCACTTTCAGATTTTAATACTAAATCATCCTTTATGATGAGAAGCAAAATTCTGTACGATTGCAACACCTGCTTCGTCGATGTTATAAGTCATTTTATCAATCTTAGTTGTGAAATAATTATAGAAAATAATTGCTAAAGCAGATGAACCAATTCCAAATGCTGTGTTAATTAGAGCTTCAGAAATACCTGTTGCAAGAGCAACTGCATCAGGGGCACCGGCAGTAGCCAAAGCCGCAAATGCCCTGATCATTCCTAATACGGTTCCAAGTAATCCCATAAGAGTAGCAAGTGGAGCAATGGTCGCTAAAATTACAAGGTTTTGTTCGAGGATCGGTAATTCGAGTGACGTAGCTTCTTCAATTTCCTGCTTGATCGAAACAATTTTCTGATCCTTATTCATATCCTTTACACCAAGCATCTGCTGATATTTAAGTAATCCAGCCTTAATAACATTGGCTACTGAACCTCTTTGTCTGTCACATTCATCAATAGCAGCATCAATATCAGGATTTGAAAGCTGTTGGTAAACGCGAACAACAAATGCGGAGATACTTCCTTTTCCTTTTGCTTTCGTAATGGTAATCCATCTTTCAATTGAAAAAGTAATAACCATCATTAGAATTGCCATAAGAAAGGGTACAATTATTCCGCCTTTATAAATTATCCCCAGATAATTTCCGGGTTTAGGAAGATTTGCATTATTATTTCCCTGGAAATTTTCAGGATTTCCCATAACAAAAAAGTAAAGAATAAAACCTACAGCGATTAAGACAGGAATAACGATACCTGCGAAACCTGTAAATACAGTTTTGATTTTTGATGAACTCACTTTTTTCCTCCTCAAGCATAAAAAGTTTAAACTGACTGTGTTTTATAATATTGAATTAACAAAAAGTTCCTGAAATCAGGAACAATATTTAGCTGATTTGCAAAAAGAAGGGGGGCTTCTTGGGATTGTTTTTTCAAATGTATAACTTGATTTATAATTGATATAATTTTGCAAACTAATATTTGATAATTTCCCAATATCACAAGAAATATATGAAAATAATTGATACCGCTTACTGTATGCTGCCTTTAAATTATTAATTATTTCAGAAGCCGATGAAAATTTATTTTTTAAACTAATCTCCCCATTTTGTATTACTGAATCTGTCACAATATATTTTTCGGTTGTTTTCATGTAATATTCATTGCCTTTAAATTTCTATCTTAAGATATTAAAAAACGCTGCGAAATGATCAGGAAAAATTATAGAAAGAATTTTCGAATTTTGAATAACTTTTCAGTAAAAGCATAGTGTACAATTAAATTTTTATAATTATTTAGAATAATATACAATATTTACATTAAGTTCTATATATATTTTTTTAACGATTATTTTTGGTTCTTTTTTAAGAATAATTTAACTTATTTATTAGTTAAATAACCATAATTAAACCAGCATTTGCTTAATTATAAAAACCTTATCAAATATGCCATTGTTTTTTATTTAAGTATTGGGCAGATTATTCTTCTCGCTTTTGCCATTAGTTTGTACACACATTAGTAAAAAATAATATAACTGATCTGGTTTTTAAAACAGAGTATGTTAGTCACAATATAATATTTATATTAAAAAATAATGAATCTGACATTCAACTAAATTAATTATTTTGTTCATATACTGAATTAAAATATGTAAGTGAGACAGAAGCATTTATTAATACAGCTCATAATTGTATTGACAATACCGGTTTATTTGACAAAATAAAACTTACGGACCCCACTATATTTTCTTGAATTATAAGGATGATATTCATCTATACTCAAAACGTTCTGTCATTAAATTCAATTAAGTGGCTATACATCTTGTGCTAGTAAGATATGAAAATATTTTTACTGCAAAACGTAAACTTATTGTGCCTAACTAGGTCAATCCTAAATCATAACTAGAATTATCAATTAAAACCCTGAGAATATTAATCTCATATTCCGTTCTGATTCCTTCCAGCAAATTCTTATAATTTTCAAATCGCCTTAAATTATTTATAATTTATCTCCATACTATAAGGCTAATTAATTTTTTTTTGAATATGTTTACGGCGTTTAATAATTGAAATAAAGCAGGTTGACTCACTCGCTCAAGAATGAATTCCATTTATTAAGAAAGATTTAGAAAATACCAGCAATACTTTTAAAAGATATGTTTCTGATTCAGGCAAATCAATTTCAGATACATGCAGAATGGTTTTTAGTACGTAATTAAACTCGAAATGAACTTCTCTATTTAAAGCTTTTGATCAGTTTAAACCAAAAAAAATTAAATTTAAATAATAATTCATGAACAATTTTACGGAAACACTATGCTTAAAAATATTCTTCTGTTCTTTTTAATTCTGATTTCCCAGGTCAAAGTCTATGCTGGGGAGGCAAACCTGAATATACCAACCCTGAATGATGATCAACAAAATATTTTAGTGACAGGATTATTAGTCTGCTTGCTTGGGCTAGCTTTTGGAGTTTATCAATACTTAAAAGTAAAAAAATTAAAAGCACATCAATCGATGCTGGATATTGCACAGATAATTTTTGAAACATGTAAAACTTATCTACTGCAGCAAGGAAAGTTATTGATTGTACTTTTCATTTTTATCGCAGTTTGTATTTCATTCTATTTTGGGTTTTTAATGGAAACCGAAGTCAGTGGAGTACTGCTAATTTTATCATGGACTGTAATCGGTATCCTGGGATCCTACAGTGTTGCATGGTTTGGCATCAGAATGAATACATTAGCCAACAGCAGAATGGCATTTGCTTCTCTTGAAAGAAAACCAATAAAGCTATTAAATATTCCACTTGATGCGGGAATGAGCATTGGTGTAATGCTTATTTGTGTCGAGCTGATAATGATGCTTATCATTTTACTTTATATACCGAGAATGTATGCAGGCGCTTGTTTTATCGGATTCGCAATTGGTGAGTCACTCGGTGCAAGTGCTTTAAGAATAGCAGGAGGAATTTTTACAAAGATAGCTGACATCGGTTCTGATTTAATGAAAATTGTTTTTAAGATTAAAGAAGATGATCCCCGTAATCCTGGAGTAATTGCAGATTGTACAGGAGATAACGCCGGAGATAGTGTTGGCCCCACTGCAGATGGTTTTGAAACTTATGGAGTAACTGGTGTTGCATTGATCAGCCTGATTGTTCTTGCGGTTGCGGATGTAACATATCAAACCGAATTGCTTACATGGATTTTTGCGATGCGTATAATGATGATCGTAACTTCTATTTTATCATTTGGTATTAATCGAGGCTTGTCTCAAATGCGTTATTCTAAAAAAGATGATATTGATTTTGAAGTTCCTCTCACTTCATTAGTTTGGATAACCTCTATAGTTTCAATAATTGTTACATTTATTGTGAGTGCACTTCTGATTGGACATCTTCCGAATAATCTCTGGATAATACTCTCGATGGTGATAAGCTGCGGAACATTAGGTGCCGCTTTAATTCCGGAGTTCACTAAAATATTTACAAGTACGAAATCAAAACATGTTGATGAAATAGTATCATCATCAAAAGCAGGCGGAGCTTCATTAACAATTCTCTCCGGTTTGGTTGCAGGTAACTTCAGTGCTTTCTGGATGGGGTTGGTTTTTGTTGCATTGATGTTTACTGCTTATATAACTAGTGCTGACGCACTCTCCGGTTTTATGATATATCCATCCATTTTTGCATTTGGACTTGTAGCTTTTGGGTTCCTTGGAATGGGACCTGTTACAATTGCTGTTGATAGTTACGGACCTGTAACTGATAATGCTCAATCAATTTATGAGTTATCTTTAATTGAAGAAATTAAAGATGTCGATAAGCAGATTGAAAAAGATTTCGGATTTAAACCAGATTTTGAAAAAGCAAAACATTACCTCGAAGCAAATGATGGAGCTGGAAACACATTCAAAGCGACAGCAAAACCAGTTTTAATAGGCACTGCTGTTGTCGGTGCAACCGCTATGATCTTCTCATTAATATTATTATTAAAGCAGACACTCGGAATTGATCCTGCCTCAATTCTTAGTCTGCTTAATCCTTACACAAGCTTAGGATTTATTTGCGGAGGTGCGGTTATTTATTGGTTTACCGGTGCTTCAATTCAGGCAGTTACCACAGGCGCATACCGAGCTGTAGAATACATCAAGAAGAATATTCAGCTGGATGAAAATGCAAGCAAAAGTGCTTCGATAGAAAAATCAAAGGAAGTGGTAAAGATTTGTACACAGTATGCACAAAAAGGAATGCTCAATATCTTTATTGCTATTTTCTCATTTGCCCTTGCATTTGCTTTACTTTCTGCACCGGGTAATTCTAACGATCCTGTTTCTTTCTTCATCAGCTTTTTAATTTCAATTGCTGTTTTTGGACTTTTCCAGGCAATATTTATGGCAAATGCAGGCGGTGCTTTGGATAATGCTAAAAAGGTTGTCGAAGTTATTTACAAAGAAAAAGGAACCGAACTTCATGCTGCCACTGTGGTTGGAGATACCGTTGGCGATCCATTTAAAGATACTTCTTCAGTAGCTCTTAATCCAATAATCAAATTCACAACTTTATTTGGATTGCTTGCCATGGAAATTTCCATTTCGGAAGCATTCCGGGATAGTGCCCCTTATGTTGGCGCTGTAGTTCTTCTTGTAGGAATATATTTCGCGTGGCGTTCTTTTTATAAGATGCGTGCTATTGAATAATTTTTGAAAGCGATTAAAGAAATTTACTGAACTGGTCTGTTCAAATGCAGACTAGGTTCAGCTATTCAAGATTTAGATTGAATTTTTTCTTAAGTAATATCTAAAGTAACATTAATTGGAAATATCAGAATTATCGAGAGAAATTTCTTTTTTTCTTTTACGATGGCGAATAAATTCAGTGAAGCCAGGCAATACAGAGATTAATACAATAACAATAATTACCAGCGAAAAATTATTTTTTACTGCAGAGATATTTCCAAAATAGTATCCGCCGAAAACAAACACCACAACCCAAACAATTCCACCCACCACATTGTACAAAATAAATTTTGAGTAAGTCATAGCGCCAACGCCTGCAACAAAAGGTGCAAATGTTCGGATAATGGGAACAAATCGTGCAATTATTATAGTCTTTCCACCATGCTTTTCATAAAAATTATGAGTTCTTTCAAGATATTTTTTTCTGATGAATTTAGTTTCTTTACGAAATACTTTTGGACCAATATAATGACCAATCCAATAGTTAACAGTATCACCTGAAATTGCCGCCATTGCAAGAAGAACAAAAAGCAACGTAACATCGAGCGAGCCAATAGCTGCAAAAGTACCTGCAGCAAAAAGCAGCGAGTCACCAGGAAGAAAAGGAGTGATCACCAATCCTGTTTCGGCAAAGATGACCATAAATAAAATTATATATGTTACAGCTCCATACTGAACTATTAATTCATTCAGATGAACATCAAGATAAAGGAAAAGATCGATGAGATAGTTTATTGTTTCCATGTTTTATTTAATTTCTATATAAAAGTTCAAAGTCAATTCTAAAATTGACTACTAATATATGATTACCAGTTTTGAAATCAGTAAAGATTATTCAAGCCGTAAACGTCAAGTCCTTACTAAACGAAAAAAGTAATCCCGTTAAAATATGATAAAATTCACTTAATGATTCAGTATTTTGAATTTACATTACTCAGGATTCCAAAATAATTTATGCTTTTAATCACACTACAATTCATATAATTCCGACAATATTTGCTTGTGGAATTTTAATCAATATATTTCGCACTCAATTTTACAATTCTAAATATCAGAAGTTCAAAAAATCATGGAATCGAAGACTGCGGATTTGTCTTCCCTAAAAATAGATCGTTCGACTAAAGATGATCGACCATCTTCAAAATTTAAATATATAACGTGGGTAATAGTTTTACTTGTTCTTTTTATTGCAGGTTGGATTCTATACCCAATGATATTCTCCGATATAGTTGAAGTTGAATTGACTTCAGTAGTTTTGCAGTCTCCTTCACAGACTAATGCAATTTTAACTGCAAGCGGATATGTTGTTGCACAAAGGCAAGCCTCGGTCAGTTCGAAAGGAACCGGTGTATTAGTTTACCTTGGCGTTGTCGAAGGTGACAGAGTAAAAAAAGGACAAATAATTGCAAGACTCGATGACCGTGATATTGTTGCACAGCTTGATGAAGCTAAATCAAATCTTCAACTGTACACAGCTCAGTTAGTAGAAATTGAAAATAATTATATGCGTGAGAAAGAACTTTTTGCCAGGGGGCTTTCATCTCAGCAGTCTTTAGATCAGGCAGGATCAAAATACAATTCATTACTTGCTAATTTAGGAATTGCAGAAGCCAGAATCCGTGCTTCTGAGGTTGAACTTGAAAATATGATTATCCGTGCTCCATTCGATGGAACGGTTCTCACAAAGAATGCTGAGGTCGGTGAAATAGTCGCACCTTTCGGTGCAAGTTCGACTTCTCGTGCTGCAGTTGTTACAATTGCAGATATGACCTCTTTGATGATTGAAGCCGATGTTTCAGAATCAAATATTGAAAAGATAAGAACTGATCAGGATTGCGAAATTGTACTCGATGCATATCCGGAAAAAAGTTATCCGGGATTTGTTTTTAAAATTGTTCCGACTGCCGATCGAACAAAAGCGACTGTGATGGTTAAAGTTGGTTTTAAAAATTATGACGACCGTGTTTTGCCTGAAATGAGTGCAAAAGTTTCGTTTCTTTCTGAACCCCTTGACGATGCAAAACTGAATGAAGTGAAAGTATTGGTCATACCAGCCTCCTCAATAAAATATGAAAACAATTCTGCTGTTGTGTATAGAGTTGAGAATGATGAAGCAATTCCCGTAACAATTATAACTGGAAAAAAGATTGGAAATTATATAGAGGTAAAATCCGGTTTACAGGTCGGGGAAAATATTGTTGAGAAAATAAGCGAAGATTTAAAAGCAGGAAGTAAAGTAAAGATTATTCAATAAAATTTTTTGGAGATATTATGTCAGCTATAATTCAAGTGCAAAATGTTTCGAAATCTTATTGGCGTGACAGCTTTGAAGTGCCTGTCCTTAATGATCTTTCCCTCGAAGTTGCACAAGGAGATTTTATTGCACTTATGGGTCCTTCAGGTTCGGGAAAAACGACTTTGCTTAATCTGATTGCCGGAATTGACCGCCCTTCGAAGGGAAAACTTTTTGTTGACGGCACTGATATTTCAACTTTGGGTGAATCGGCATTGGCAAAATGGCGTTCTTCAAATATTGGTTTTGTATTCCAATTCTATAACCTTATTCCGGTACTCACAGCCTATGAAAATGTTGAGCTTCCTCTTCTGCTTACTAAACTTTCAAAATCAGAACGAAAGAAACACGTTGAAACAGCATTGGGAATTGTCGGTCTAAGCGACAGGATGCATCATTATCCAAAGCAGCTATCCGGCGGTCAGGAACAACGTGTTGCTATTGCACGTGCAATCGTAACAGATCCTGTAATCCTGATTGCAGATGAACCGACTGGTGACCTTGATAAAATTTCAGCCGAAGAAATTTTGACTCTCATGGAAAGATTGAATAAAGAATTTCATAAAACTATTCTTATCGTAACGCACGATCCGCATGCAGCTTCAAAAGCAAGAGCAGTCCGTCACCTTGAAAAAGGAGATCTTATTCCGGAGGTTATATGAAAGTACTAAAACTAATTCTTAAGAATCCTCTTCGTCATAAACTGAGAACACTTTTAACAATTTTCGGAATTGCAATCGCAGTTATAGCATTTGGACTTCTGAGAACCGTTGTAACAGCCTGGTATATTGGCGTTGAAGGATCATCTGCGAACAGGCTAATTACACGTCAAGCCGTTTCATTTATCTTTCCTCTTCCTTATGCTTATCGTGACAAAATTGCACAAGTTCCGGGTGTAAAAAATCTTACTTATGCAAATTGGTTCGGTGGAGTTTATATAGATAAGAACCAATTCTTTGCCAGGATTGCTGCAGATGCTGAAACAATTTTTGATGTGTACCCGGAGTTTATGTTGAGCAAGGAAGAACTTGAAACTTTTAAGAGAGAAAGAAAT
>DATDOL010000198.1:0-15532 GCA_035293265.1 Ignavibacteriaceae bacterium
CTGATTCTTGATTACGTTTTATGGATGTTTGTTTTTTAGAATGATAAGGAATCATAAAATAATTATTAAATAATTTGTATTTGGCTTTTATTTTTCAAAAAATATTCTAAATTCTCTATTGAATTCTTAAAAAATTCATGCATTCCAATTAAACAGCAGGTCTTAGTCATGCAAAAAATAAATTACATTTTTAAGGAGAGGAATACACCGATTCATTTGCCCGAAACACTTGGTTTTGGAAGGATATTCACTGATCATTTATTTGAAATGGATTTCAGCCCGGCTGAGGGCTGGCACAACCCGACAATAAGACCTGTCGAATTAATTTCCATGCATCCGGCTACAATGTTTATTCATTACGGCCAGGCGATCTTCGAAGGCCTTAAGGCATTCAAGCAGGAGAATGGAGAAGTGGTATTGTTTCGTGCTGATGACCACATCCGAAGATTAAATAACTCGGCAAAGCGGGTTTGCATTCCTGAAATCGATGTTGATTTTGTTTTGGAAGCATTAAAAGAACTTATAAATATTGATCGCGAATGGGTACCTTCAAATCATGGTGAAGCACTCTATATACGACCGTTTGTTTATGGCTCGGATCCGTTTCTTGGAGTTCGACCTTCAAAAAGTCATAAATTAATAATTTTACTATCACCTGTCGGCGCTTATTATCCTGAAGGATTTAAACCAGTTAAGATTCTTGTACAGGATGATTACGTAAGAGCAGTCAGAAAAGGTTTGGGTGAGTGCAAAACTCCTGCAAACTATGCAGCAAGTTTACTTGCAGCTGAAAATGCAATTAAGAAAGGATATACCCAGGTTCTGTGGCTCGATGGAATAGAACAAAAATACATAGAGGAAGTTGGAACAATGAATATCTTCATCCAGCTTAAAGATGAGATTGTGACTCCAAAATTGAACGGAAGTATTTTACCTGGAATTACCCGGAGGTCCGTCATCGAACTTTTACGAGATTGGAATATGAACATCGTTGAACGTGATATCAGCATTACTGAAGTTGTCAATGCACATGAAAATGGAAATCTTGTTAGTGTATTCGGAACAGGAACAGCTGCTATAATATCTTCTGTTGGATGGCTGACATACAAAGATAAAAAAATGGTAATCAATGGCGGAAAACCGGGCAAGCTCGATATCAAATTGTTTGATGAAATCACCTCGATACATTATGGGATAAAAGAAGACTCACATAACTGGATAATGCAAGTAGAGAAAAAAGAGGTTGAAGTTTCTTGAAAATTTTTGTGAGAGTAATTTATCTCGCTCTCATTTTTTCGTTTTTTACAACTGCACAAGAGATAAATAAACCGAAGAATATCATCATACTGATTGGTGATGGTATGGGTTTAAATTATGTAAGCGCATCATTACTTCAGGATATTGAAAGCCCCTTCTATCAATTCAATTCTATCGGATTCGCTATCACAAAATCCGCAGATAACTTAATAACTGATTCTGCTGCAGGTGCAACAGCCATTGCAACAGGTCATCGTACAAACAATAAATATATTTCTGTTGATCCCTTTAACAAACCAGTTTATTCTATTTTTGAACACGCCAAAAGCCTGGGATTATCAGCAGGATTGGTAGTCACCAGTGATGTTGTTTGTGCAACTCCGTCACCTTTTATTGCTCATCACAACAGCCGCTACGATAAATTTTTATTAGCAGAACAATATATTCAAAGTGAAGTTGATGTGATTATAGGAGGAGGCACTGATTATTTCTTACCTGTTAATTCGGGAGGAAAAAGATTGGATGAGCAAAACCTTGTAGATCAGATTAAGTTGAATGGTTACAATTATTTTTCAAAAAGTGATGAGTTGTTGAATGTAAACCCCGGCCAGAAATTTTATGCTTTGCTTGAACGGGATGGACTTCCACGAGCATCCAAACGGTCTTACAATCTTGGAGATTTAACATCAATTGCTTTAAACAGTTTAGATAGAAATCCAAATGGTTTTATTCTGATGATAGAAGGGTCTCAAATTGATTGGGCTGGGCACGACAACAAAGTCTCCTACGTTTTGAATGAAATGTCCGACTTTTCAACTGCAATTTCAGCCTGCCTGGATTTTGCAGAGAAAGATGGAAATACACTCATCCTCATTACTGCAGATCATGAAACTGGCGGAATGGCAATTGAAGATGGCGAATCTGATGGTAAAAACCTTCAGTTAGACTTCTCTTCCACTAAACATACAGCCGGCGTTGTTCCTGTATTTGCAAAAGGACCCGGTGAAGAATTATTCAAAGGGATTTATGAAAATTATATGATCGGGAGAAAATTATTTCATCTGCTCGACGAAACTTACCAATTCACCAGCGGTGATTAACCCTTTACACTTCTTGCCTCAACTAAAAAATTAATTCAAAAAAACTTGACAAGTGGTCATTTGTACACTATATTAGTAGTGAACAATTGAGCACTATTATGAAAAAACAATTAACAGACAGACAAGAATCCATTTTAATTTTCATTCAACAGTTCTTACAGGAGACTGGATATCCACCGACTCTCAGACAGATAGGGAAAAGTTTCGGAATATCATCTACATTTGGAGTGAAACGACATTTGGATGCCCTTGTAAAGAAGGGCTACCTTAATGTTGAAAGCAACGCGAGCAGAGGAATATCTCTTATCAAAGATGAAGCAGATTTGATTAACATTACTAATTCAAATGGAGATAATCTATTCAGTAAAATACCTGTCATTGGGCGAGTGGCTGCAGGATCTCCAATTCTGGCAATGGAAAATATTGAAGGTTCCGTTATCATTGATCCTTCATTCATCAAAAAAGCTGAAGATGCATTTGCTCTTAGAGTGAGTGGTGACAGTATGATCAATGCAGGTATTCATGAAGGTGATTTGGTAATTGTTTTACCCGGAGAGAAAGGGAAGAACGGCGATATTGTGGTAGCAATGCTGGATGATGAGGTTACAGTTAAAACACTTGAAACAATTGGAAATAATTTAAGACTTCTCCCCGCAAACGAAAAGTACAAACCAATCGAAATTAAAAATAAAAATGAATTTAGAATCATCGGCAAGGTAAAGGGCGTAGTAAGATGGTTAAATTAAAAATGGAGTAAAAATGAAAACAGATATTTTTATCAATGCAATAAGAAAAAGAAATAACCTGAGGTTTCTTTATGGTCTTCAGGAAATTTTAATTGAACCGTATTATATAACCAGGGAAAAATCCGGTAAAAAAGTTATTTACGGCAAATTAAAAACAACAAATGAAATCAGGAAATTTGAATATGATAAAATCGCAAATATTAAAGTGATGGAGTCGTATAGATTTTCTCCTGTGATACCTATAATAATGCACTCAGTTTAATTATGGAGATTATGACAATGGAATTAGATGAAAGAAAAAATGTTGATTTGCTTGTGAACCATTTCTGGAAGTTAGGCTATTTTACTGTTAGTCGCCGCTTTGGAACGTATTTACCGGAGCCTTCAAAAGTCGGGAGATTTGATGTTGATATTATTGCTAAACAAAAAAACAAATATGCAATTGGCATCACACTATCTGAAGATGATATTCAAGATACCAACTTGCTTGAAAAGCTCGAATTTTTAGCAACAAGAAAAACCAAATACTCCAAATCGCCTGTGACGCTGATTGTTGGAGTTCAATCAAAACTTTATAAGCGGATTAAAAATATCCTGGAGAAGGTTATTCCTGAAGCAAGGAAAAATATAAAGCTGATGCAAATTTTAGAAAAAACCATCGATGGAGTAAATATTTCCAAAAGAAGCAATGAAGTTTTATTCTCTTGAAATCAATTCGCTAATTTTATTTAATAGACTGATCATATTTAATCCTTCTTTTTACCTTTCTTGAGGTTTTCTTCCTTTTTATAATAACACAGAAAAAGATTAATACTTTATTCTAATAACGTTTACCTTGATTTTATAGGGTGCGGGGTATAACTTTGAAAGCTTAATCATTTTCAGGATTAATCTTGAGCAAGAAAGAGTCTCACTCAGATGAGATTTTGCAAAAAAAGTTAAAAGATTCCGGTGAAATTCCCACTCATATAGCTATTATAATGGACGGTAATGGCCGATGGGCAAAAAGAAGGGGGTTACCCAGAGTCGCCGGTCACAGGAAAGGGGTTGAAACCGTTAGAGAAATTGTGGAAACATGCGCTCAGATCGGTGTAAAATATCTAACTCTCTATACATTTTCAACTGAAAACTGGAAACGTCCAAAAGATGAGGTTTCAACTCTTATGAGATTATTGTTAAAGAGCTTGAAAGACAGGGTTGATGAGCTAAATGAGAATGATATAAAACTTACATGCATTGGTGACATTAATTCACTCCCCACTCAGGTACAAATACAATTGTATGAAGATATTGAACGAACTAAGAATAATAAAAAAATGACTCTTAATCTTGCGCTTAGTTACAGCGGAAGATGGGAACTTCTGGAAGCGGTTAAAAGTATATCAAATCAGGTTGCTAATAAAAATCTTAGTACCGATCAAATAACCGAAAAATGTATTGCTGAGCATTTAACAACTAAAAATTTACCGGATCCGGATTTGGTTATCAGAACGAGCGGAGAGTTCAGAGTGAGTAATTTTCTTTTATGGCAAATCGCATACTCGGAATTTGTAATCCTGGATGCTTACTGGCCGGAATTTTCACGCCGCCATTTATATGAAGCTATAAAATCATTTCAGAAACGAGAGAGGAGATTTGGCAAAGTAAGTGAACAGGTTAATAATAAAGAAGTCAGTAATGTTCAGGACTTGCCAACCAAATTTGTCTAAGTTATTCACATTATTTTTATTTGTTGTTTTCACTGCCGGTTTGGCTGCCCAGCCTCTCCAGCAAACATATAAAATTCTTGGGATTTCGGTTGAAGGTAATAAATCAGCCGATGTTGCAACGGTTATTGCAACGAGCGGTTTAAAAGCTGGAAATGAAATTCAAATACCCGGTGATCACACCTTGAATGCAATTCGCCAGCTATGGGCGTTGAATATATTTTCTGATGTTCAAATATTAATTGAAAGAGAAATTGATGAGGGAGTTTTCCTGTTGATTAAAGTTGAAGAATACCCCCGTCTTGAAAAAGTTGTTATTGAGGGTAATGATGAAATTGACACAGAGGATATTGAACAAAAGATTACTTTTCTAAGGGGAACAGTTCTATCTCCACAGGATATTTCAAAATTAATTTTGAGAATTAAAGATTTATATGCTGAAGAAGGATTTCTTAATGCTAAAATTGATCAGGATATTTATACTTATTTAACTGCTGATACTGTTGATGAGGATATCAATGTAACCTGGAGGAATAATAAAGATTTTTCTGATGAGTATGAACTGGAATATATTTCCAGTGAAATAACTTACTCTAATCTTATTGAAAGAATTAAAGAGCGTGTTCTGCTTAAGCTTACAATTGAAGAAGGTGATGAAGTTACAGTTAGAGAAATTGAATTTACCGGGAATCAATCGTTTGACGATGATGAATTAAGTGGAGAAATGGATGAAACTGCTGAATCGAGTTGGTGGAAATTTTGGTCGAGTGCACAATTTAAACCGGAAGAATTTAAAAAAGATAAATTACTTGTTGTTGATTATTATAGAAAAAACGGTTACAGAGATTCTGAAATAATCAGCGATTCATTAATTTATTCTAATGACTATAAAGACTTAAGGATAATTATCAATGTTTATGAAGGTCCACAGTATAAAGTAAGAAATATTAGCTGGACAGGGAATACAGTTTACCCTGCTGAGATGTTAAATTCACGACTAGATTTTGCAAAAGGAGATGTTTTCGATTACGATAAATTCCAGAAAAATCTTAGAGGGAATGAAGCACAGACTGATGTTTCTGCTCTTTACCTCGACAACGGTTATCTGACTTTTCAATTGCAGGCAGATGAATTCAAAGTTGCTGAAGACTCCGTTGATATTAATATCAGAGTTGAAGAAAGAAATCAGTTTCGTTTATCTAAAGTGAATATTGCAGGGAACACAAAAACTAAGGACAAAGTTATCCGGCGCGAACTTTTTACTGTGCCCGGTGATTATTTCAACCGTGCGCTTTTATTCCGAAGTGTGCAGCAGCTTGCAAACCTTCAGTATTTCAATGTAGAAAAATTGTATGGTCCCGAGGGAATTGAAACAAAACTTGCCAGTGACAGCACTGTTGAGGTAACTTATAATGTTGAGGAAAAATCAAGTGATTATCTGAATGCGTCGGTTGGATACAGCGGAAGTTTTGGATTTAGCGGTGCACTCGGCGTCACGCTGACAAATTTTTCCATAGCGGAACCGTTTTCTCTCGGCGGAGGTCAAATCCTTAGTTTTAACTGGCAGTTTGGTGTAGGCAATGTTTACAGAACCTTTACCATTGGCTTTACGGAACCCTGGATGTTTGATACACCGACTTCCGTTGGAGCTGATCTTTTCGATACAAGGCAGCAATATGTTTATGATCTCAGGCAAACAGGCGCAACATTACGAGTAGGAAGAAGATTAAAATGGCCAGATGATTTTTTCTTTGTTCAGGGAAGATTCAGATACCAGTATAACAATGTAATTGAAGGACAGGATTTTTACACCGAAGGACAAACAAATCAGTTTACACTTGGTGCTTTAATAAGCAGAAGAAATATTGATAATCCCGTATTTCCTTCTCAAGGCTCTACAATTTCTTTGGATATGGAAATCTCTGGGGGACCATTTCTTCCGGGAGATGTTGATTATCTGAAGACTGCATTTAAAGCAGAGTGGTATAAAAGACTGTTTAATTCTAACCGGCTAACTTTTTATACAGTAGCTGATTTCGGATATATAGACGAAATTGTGAAGGGTACTCCGATTCAGCCATTTGAATTTTTCTATATGGGCGGAAATGGATTAGTTATTGCCACGATTCCTTTAAGAGGTTATGAGGATAGGTCTGTCGGACCAAGAAATATTTTCGGTCAAGTGATTGGCGGACGTGTTGCTGCAAAAATAGGTGCGGAGCTAAGATTCGCTGTTACGCTGGATCCAATACCATTATACTTATTGTCATTTGCTGAAGCCGGTAATGTTTTTGAAAATTTTGAAGAAACGGATATTTTTGATATGAGAAGATCAGTAGGTTTTGGAGCAAGGATACTCATCAATCCTATTGGCTTAATTGGCTTTGATTTTGGTTATGGTTTCGATCGGGAAATTGTTGACGGACGAGACCCGGAATGGCTGTTTCATTTTCAGTTTGGAAAAGGATTTTAATAGTTTATTAATCATCATCATAAGGAAACATTGTGAAAAAGTATATTTTAGCATTCATTATTTTATCAGGTACATTTCTTTTTCCACAGGAACTTAAAATTGGTTATGTGGATTCCCAAGTAATTTTAACCCAGCTTCCTGCAGCAATAAAAGCTCAGGGTGATCTGGATGCAATCACCAATTTTTGGGCAGGTCAGTTAGATTCAATGACATTAGCGTACCAGCAAGGACTTGCAGATTATCAAAAGCAGGCTGGAACAATGACCGATGAACAGAAGCTTACAAGACAGCAACAGCTTATTACAATGGAACAAAGTATCCTTGATTTCAGGAATAAAAAATTTTCTCAGCAAAGCGGTGAAATTTATAAAAAGCAGGAAGAAATCTTTGAGCCCATTAAACAGAAAATTTATGAGGCAATTGAAGTTGTCGCTAAGGAAGAAGGAATGAAGTTTATATTTGATAAAAGTGGTGATATATTATTACTATATGCTGATACCGGTTTTGATGTAACTTTCAAAGTGCTTGATAAACTGAAAAGAGGAAATTAATTTTTCAGAAGTTCATTCATTAAGTTTAAATATTTAAAGGTTCTTTTATATTGAAAAGAACCTGCTTTTTTAATAAAAATTCTCTCACCGGAGTTTTATATGTTCAAACTCTTTAGTTATTCTGCAATTTTCTTTTTCACTTTCACATCTTTATTAATCGGACAATTAAAGATTGGTTATGTAGATTCTGATACGATTATGGACAACCTGCCAGATGTTCAAGATGCCAGGCAGAAGCTTGATGCCCTTATCCAGGACTGGCAGAATGAATTAAAAAAACTTGAAGCCGATTGGAAAGCGAAGTATGACGACTATGAGAAGCGAAAACTTATAATGACAGAGCAAACTCGAGCTGAAACAGAAACAGAATTAGTTGCAATTGAAAATTCGATCGCTGATTTCAGAGAAAAAAAATTTGGTGCGAATGGCGAGCTTTTTCTAAAACAGGATGAGTTAATGAAACCCTTGCAGAATAAAGTCTTTAACGTAATCGAAGCAATCGCAAGGGAGGAAAATCTCGATTTTGTATTTGACAGAAGCGGTGATATTATGATGTTATACGCCAGGGAAGAATACGATTTGACAGCAAAAGTACTTGAAAGATTAAAACTGGAATAGAATTTATGAAAATAAGCGTTAAGACTTTAGCGAAATTAATTAATGGAAAAATTACTGGCAAAGAGGAAACAAAAATCTCTTCCGTTGCACGAATTTATGAAGCTGCTAAAGGCGATCTGACTTTTTTATATCTGCCTGCATATGAGAAATATTTCAAGACAACTAATGCTTCTGCAATTTTAGTTAAACCTGGTCATGATAAGTCAAGGTCGGATATGACTTATATTGAAGTAGATGCCCCTGATAAAGCTTTCGCACGAATTATAGAAGAATATTTTTTACCGGAAGTTAAATTATCCGGGATAGACAAATCAGCTTTTGTTCATAAGTCAGCACAAATTGGTAAAAATATTGCATTGGGCAAAAACGTGGTTATATCGGCAGGATGTAAAATCGGTGCCAATGCAAAAATATTTCACAATACTGTTTTGCTTGAGAATGTTGAAGTTGGAGAAGACACAATAATATTTCAAAATGTAAGCATCAGGGAGGATTGCAAAGTTGGGAAAAGAAATATTATTCATCCCGGTGTAGTGATCGGCTCGGATGGATTCGGTTTTAATCCTGATGAAAAAGGGGTTTACCACAAAGTTCCGCAAATCGGGAATGTCGTATTGGAAGACGATATTGAAATAGGTGCAAATGTAACAATAGACCGTGCAGCAATTGGTTCAACATTAATAAAAAGTGGTGTTAAGATAGACAATCTTGTGCAGATTGCTCATAATGTTACAATTGAAGAAAACACAGTTATGTCCGCACAGAGCGGTGTTTCCGGCAGCACAAAAATCGGGAAGAATTGTATTGTTGCAGGTCAGGTTGGTTTAATCGGTCATATTGAAATCGGTGATAAAGTTGTTTTGATGGCACAGTCAGGTATTTCGAAGTCAATAACAAAGCCCGGATATTATTTCGGTTCTCCCGCAAAGGAATTTAAAACTGCTCTGCGGTTAGAAGCTCATATAAGAAACCTTCCTGAGTATGTTCAAAGAATAAAACAGCTTGAAGAAGAAATTAAATTACTGAAGGAACAATTAACAAATGGTTCCTGAGTTTTTAGCTTCTCACATTTCAATTTAACTTTTCAAAGTTATCATTTAATTGTATTTCAGAAGCCTTGTTACTATTTTGGTGATTAATATTTTAGAAGTAAATATTACTAATTAATTGGATGATTAAATGTTAGAACAGCAGCGAACAATTGCTAAACCTGTGACAATGAGCGGAACCGGATTACACACCGGAACTGAATGCAACATGACCTTTCATCCTGCACCGGAAAATCATGGAATCAAGTTCGTCAGGGTAGATTTGGGAGGCAATCCGGAAATTCCTGCAATCGCTGAAAATGTAGTTGATGTTTCAAGAGGAACAACTATAGGTATTGGGGATGCCAAGGTTCATACTGTTGAACACGTTCTCGCTGCAATTGTTGGTCTTCAAATTGATAATATAATAATCCAGGTTGAAGGAATTGAACCTCCAGTTGGTGATGGAAGTGCTCTTGGTTATGTTGAAGTACTTCAAAAAGCCGGATTTGTTCAACAGCCTGCACCTAAAGATTACCTGATAATAGATCAGACAATTATGCATCATAACGATGAGAAGGGAATTGATATTGTTGCCCTTCCGCTGGACGATTACAGAATTACTGTAATGGTTGATTATCAGAATCCATCTTTAGGCAGTCAACATACAGGTCTGTTTAACCTTGAGAAAGAATTCGTTAAAGATTTTGCTCCTGCAAGAACATTCTGCTTCCTGAGTGAAGTTGAAGCACTGGCTGACCAGGGACTGATTAAAGGCGGTCATCTGGATAATGCAGTTGTGATTGTTGACCACAAACTTGATCGTAAGCAGATTAAAGATTTGAGCGCTAAACTTGGAATTACCAGGGAAATTTCTCTTGGTGGTAACGGGATATTAAATAATAAAGAACTTCGTTTTAAAAATGAACCTGTGAGGCACAAGTTGCTCGATCTTATGGGAGATCTTGCACTAATCGGTGCACCGCTTAAAGCACAAATTCTTGCAGCCCGTCCGGGACACAAAGCCAATGTTGAATTTGCAAAGCAGGTTAGAAAATTATACCAGCAAAAAAAGCTGGTAAAAAAATTCCAGTTTGTTAAAAAGGAAGGTGTTGTATTTGACACAAGTGCAATCGAAAGAATTCTTCCGCACCGCTACCCGTTCCTGCTTGTGGATAAAATAATCGAGCTTGAGCTTGATAAAAAAGTTGTTGGAGTTAAATCGGTTACTTTTAATGAGCCTTTCTTCCCGGGCCATTTCCCGGGAAATCCTATAATGCCCGGCGTATTAATTCTCGAAGCAATGGCGCAAACCGGAGGAGTTTTTCTTTTAAACTCCTTGCCGAATCCTGAAGAAAAACTTGTTCTGTTTATGCAGATTAATAATGCTAAATTCAGAAAACAGGTTTTACCGGGTGATCAGCTTATCATGGAAGTTGAGTTGATAAATAAAAAGAGCAAAGTTGTAATGATGCACGGTAAAGCATACGTTAATGATGTAGTTGTGGCTGAAGCAGATTTTATGGCAGGGATTGTTGATAGAGAAAAAACTGAAAATGAATGAATTAGCCTTCTATGAATAATATTCATCCCACCGCAATTGTAAGCAGTAATGTTAAAATTGGTGCTAATATTTCCGTCGGTGCTTACGCAATAATTGAAGATGATGTTGAGATAGGTAATGATTGTTCGATTGGTCCGCATGCTGTTTTATACAGTGGTGCCCGATTAGGAAACAGAGTTAAAATTTTTCAAGCTGCATCGGTTGCAAATCTACCCCAGGATTTAAAATTCAAAAATGAAAAAACCTTATTCATCATTGGTGATGATACTGTTGTCCGTGAATTTGCAACCCTTCACCGAGGAACAATGGAAACCGGGAAATCACAGGTAGGAAAAAACTGTTTGCTGATGGCATATAGCCATATTCCCCACGATTGTTCAGTCGGAGATAATTGTATTATTGCAAACGCTGTTCAGATTGGCGGACACGCTCATATTGAAGATTACGTAATTATCGGTGGACTAACAGCAGTGCACCAGTTTTGCCTGATAGGGCAGCATGCTATGGTTGGCGGCGGATTAAGAATTCCGCAGGACGTTCCTCCATTCATATTAACAGCTGATGACCCGGCAAGATATGTAGGAATTAATGTTATCGGTTTGAAGCGGCGGGGATTTTCTAATGAAGATATAGAAATTCTTAAAAAAGCCTACGGCTACATGTACAGCAAATCTCTGAACATTTCCCAGGCACGAAAAAAAATCGAAGCTAAACTGGCAGACAACAAACATGTTCAAAGCATTCTTAGCTTCCTTGATAAAAGTAAAAGGGGAATTATTGGTAAATGATATGGGAATTTATTAATACTGGATTTAACTGCGGTGAATACAATATGCAATATGATGTTCACCTTGCTAATAAGAAAGAACAGGAAGTTGCAATTCTCAGACTTTACCGCTGGACACCATATTGCATTTCACTTGGGGCAAATCAGCAGGCAGAATCGATCAATATTTCAAAAGCAAAAAAAAACCTCATTGATGTTGTAAATCGTCCTACCGGCGGAAGAGCTATTTTACACGCGGAGGAATTAACATACTCAATTATTTATCCAGCCTCACATAATTTATCTCCCCGGCAGCTTTATCATGAAATTAATTCAGCACTAAAAGCCGGATTGATTAATTATAACCCGGTTTTTCAGGAAATCGAGTTAGAAAATTTGCAACCTGATTTTACCGGTTTTTATAATCAAAAAGTAAGCGAACTTTGCTTTGCAGTTTCAGCTAAAAGTGAATTGAAATTTAATGGTAAAAAACTCGTTGGAAGCGCACAGAGGAAAATGGATAAAACAATTCTTCAGCATGGTTCTATTCTGTGCGGAGAATATCACACAAAAATTGTTGATTACCTGAACTACTCAGCTAGTGAAATTGAAAAAATGCGAGACGAAATTAATGCAACGACTATCGATATGAAATCTATCCTGGGCGAAGATATTAATTATGATAGACTTATTGATTCTATCAGGTTTGGAATTCAAAAGCAATTTAAAATGAATTTTAAAAGTTTATCAGAAGAAATTGACAGCATTGTATTAATGAATTAATTGATAACCCGAAAAAATTTAATTTACGTTTCGTCGATATCAGATTAATCAAATTCCATCCTGAAATGAAAATTATTAAATTCTTTTTTTTAATTCTCTTGTTTGTTTTACAAACCGCAGAGTGCTTAGCTCAAAACCATATCGAAGTTTTTTTAAAAGGTGCTGTTGTAACCGATATAAAGCAAGAAAATGGTTATTTATGGGTAGCAACTTATGGTCAGGGCATTTACAGGTATTCTTTTACTGAGGAAAAGTGGATAAATTTTTCAACTAAAAGCGGTAATCTTGAAAACGATTTGTTCTATACGATTGAAGTCAGTAAGGATTATGTATGGGCAGGTGCTTCAGAAGGACTTTTCACCTACACAAAAAAGACCGGCAAATGGAGTAAAAGAAAATTTGCGCAAGGGGGAGAATTCGGAAACTGGATAAGATCTTTAAGGTATGATGTAATAGAAAATGTTTTATGGATTGGAAGATTTAGAAATATAACATTTCTCGATTTGAAGACCATGAAATATTCTGATATTAACAGGATGCAGGGGAAAGATGAAAAATCTAACAACATAAAATCTATCAGGTTTGACGGCGACAGTCTTGTCTGGTTTGGTACTGAATCCGGTGCACACGTCTATAACAAGAAAGAAAAATATACTGATCCTTTAGCGTGGGGATACATTACAAATAAAAATAAAAATTTTATGGAAGATGGTGAAGCCGTGTCAGTATCCGATGTATTATTTGAAGGAGAAAATATCTGGTTTGGTGCCGATGAGTTCGTTACAAAAGAGAAACCTGAATTTAATGTAGGCGGCATATACATCTATAACAGGGAATTTAATTGGGACAGAATTTCAACGGCAAATGGTTTGGCTGCTAATGGTATTTATGCGCTTGGCAGAACAGGCAATTACATTTGGGCAGGTGTTTACTCTTTTGATGGAAAAGAAAAACGTGAAAATGGAAAGGGGCTGTTCATTGTTAATAGAATTAATCGGACTGTCATCGAAGTTGATCTTAACGAAATTCAAGTCTCATCAGCTAGCATTCTTTCGTTTCATTTCGATGGAAAGAATATGTGGATTGGAACCGGCGAGGGGCTTGTAAGAGTTAATTTTGATAATGATCTTGCTAAATGGCCTGTGCCTGTTAAAACCCGCAAAAGGTGAAGCGTTTCCCACGAACTGATTTTTTACGGGATAAATTAATCCCACAATTTTCGGTTCTGTTTATTTACTCTGGGTTGCAAATTGGTTAATTTTAGAGTGATTCAGGGTAACATAAAGGGTGAACAATGAAATCACTAAAACTTTATTTGTTTCTTGCACTGATTATTTCTGTCTCTCCGAAATATCTGCCTCAAATCTCAGATATAACCAGGCTTCCGGTTCAAAATAAAAATGAAAAATACCTGGAATCTGCACCGATTGCAGTAACTAACACTGAATTATTAGTATTTTTTGCAACTAACCGGAGCTACGCAGACCCTTATATACATTTAGAAAATGATACAATCTTTTCCATCCGGAGTTTCGATGGCGGAATAACATGGCAGAAACCGGAATTTATTTTCGAAATTATAAAAAGCTACTTATCAGTTTATGATCCTTACTATCTCTCATCTTTAAAGACAAGTAATGGTAGAATTGTACTTTGTTGGGTTGATAGGCCAATTGGTAAAATTGCTATTATTCATTCAGATGATAATGGGTATTCCTGGTCTGATACTATTCAAGTAAAAGGTGGTGGGTCTAGTAACTATTTGCAACGGGCATCATTATATGATCTCAATTTAAGCGAGATCAACAGTGGAAGGTTAATATTGAGTTTTAACAGAAAAAATGGATCCGAAATTTATTATAGAGAGAGTGTTGATAACGGTGAAACCTGGTCTTCAAATACCTATGGGTTCAATAATATTTCAGGTAAAATCAGATGTTTATCTATGATTGAGCTGGATGAAGACAAAATATCAGCCTTCTTTGAATATGAAATTGCAGGTATTTATAAAATGATTAGCACAGATGGAGGTGTGATTTGGTCTAATCCTGTTCAGGTTATTGATTTGCCCGAAAAGGAATATAGACCGAGAGTACTTAAATTTAATAGTAACCAGCTTTGGTTAATATATGAAGTTCTTGATGATACATTAATGAATGCTCGGCAAACAGATATTTATTTTAGTCGAAGTTTTGATGGTGGTGAATCGTGGATTAACCCACAAAGATTTACCAGGTATGTTGGTGAAGACAGATATCTTAATGCTGTGATTGTAGACGAAAATCTCTTTATTACTTTTTCAACAACTAGATTTACAAATAAAGATCAAATTTCATATGCTATTTTGGGCGAAACAACTGAAACGTTCAAACCGCCTTATATAACAAATGCTTCCGCAACTATAGATAGTGTTGAAAATAAAAAATGGTTAGTTGCTTGCACAGTTACTGACGATGAGGAAGTTGTCTTTGCAAGTGTTGAATTTGAAGATGGCAGCACAACTCAACTGTATGATGACGGAAAACATAACGATAGCGATTCGGCAGATTATGTTTATGGAAATACTATATCTTTCGAATATTATTCTCCATCGGAAACAGAGCTAATGAATGTTAATAAACTTCAACTTCCTTTTGATAATTCAGGTGTACTTGCTGATTTGGTTGTTTCACTAAATAATAACTCTGTGTTTAGAGCCATTGATAATTCTAACTATAGCACAGAATTAATTACTCCATTAGAAGTAACATATTCATCGGGTGCCAGATACGATGAAGGAATATTTTTATTTTCCGGAGGATTTGGTTTGTCAGGTTATACAAACGGTGCGCTTTGGGCAAATGCGCAAGCAACAGCTTCCAGAATTATAAATTATCTTCCGGGCAGGGTAGGGGATGATCCTGAAAATCCACCTAACAAAATTTATACAGTCTATGCTTC
>DATDOL010000199.1:0-12831 GCA_035293265.1 Ignavibacteriaceae bacterium
TTGTGAAGAACACGAAGCACAATTATTAAATTATTTAAAGGCAACTAATATCGAAGTGGGATTACTTTTAAATTTTGGTAAGGAACCTCAATTCAGAAGAAAATATTTTACAAATGATAAAAAGAAGTTGATCCGTTAAAATCAGTCCAATCCGTTTCATCCGTGTTCTATTTCTTAAAGTGTAAAACTTAAACTGACAATCGTGACTAATCAAATTGTTTATCTATCCCGAACTAAACTTACCAATCTATGAACGCTGACAATTAAAAATTAAAGATTTAGAGAGGAATTTTATTGGCATTTAAGTTGCTTTTTGCTATTATTTATTAACTCAAAATAATTATAGGAGGCTACTTGAAATCGGCACTTAAAACTTTACCGGCTGCTGTTCTTTTTATTCTTTTTTCAGTGAGTATCTATTCACAAACTATTTATTTCTGCGAAGATGTTGACTCAGATGGATATCCAATTAATGAAGCATCCGTTTTTACAATTCCGGATGATGGAGGATATCTTTACGTTTTAGTGAGATTGTCTTACGAGGTTGCCTGCAGATCAGTTTCATTTGAAATTGAAAGGAACGGGAAATACGATAATACGGTTTATCTGGACACTGAGAAAAATTGGGTTTGGTTCTACAAGCAAATCACTTTTTATAAGAGTGGTACCTACGATTTTTATGTCTACGATTGTTATGACGACCTGCTGATAAGCGGTGACGTAGATATAGAATTTGATTAGAACAAAGAATTTTTTTTAAGGGTAGCTGACAAACAGTTACCCATTTTTTTTAAACAGACCGAAATACCAGCGCAATCCATTCATCCATTTTAGCAAAGTCTACTTTTTGAAAACCAATCTGAGTAAAGCGATCAAGTATAAATTTTTCATCTTCACGAAATAAACCTGATAAAATTACAAGACCACCGGCTGATGTTTTTTGTTTTATACTTTCAGCAATCTCAAACAAAACATTTTTTTGAATATTAGCCAGTATTAAATCAAAACTATTTTCTTCCAAGCTACCAATCTCGCCGGTAAAAATATGAACGGAATCTGTAACATTATTTAAAGAACAATTTTCTTCACAGTTATTTAAACAAGTTTCGTCGGCATTCAGTGCAACAGCTCTTTTTGCACCAAGCTTAACTGAAGCAATAGCCAGGAGCCCGGTTCCCGATCCAACATCAAGAATTTTATACCCCGGTTTAATATATTTCTCAAGAAAGCTGAGAACGAGTTTCGTCGTTTGATGTTCACCCGTTCCAAATAACATTTTTGGATCAATCGTAAGGACGATTTCATTTTCCTTTGGTGAATAATTTTTAAATGTGGGCTTTATTATTATTCTTTGCGTAGCCCTGATAATTTCTCGTCCCTTTTCCCAAAGTTCATTCCAATTCTTATCCTCAAGAATTTCTTTTTTGATGCTGAAACTTTTGATAAGTTTCTCAGCAACTAATTTCTCAAGCATATCACTGATTTTAGTTTCGTTCACTTCATTGCCTGAACCGCTAAATACTTTCAGGCAGTCATCTTCTTCAGTCAACCCTGATATTTGTAATTCCCACATTAAACTTGAAAGTATATCCAGGAGAAATGGTTCTGAGGTGATTGTGAAAACTTTATAATTTTTCATTTGGTTGTCTCAGTTACAATTTGCAATATGCTCGCAAATGGTATCGAGATAGTATTGTGCTTTTAAACTTTTGCCAATGTAATTTTGAATTAATATTGAAAATGCAATGAGGTCCCCATTTATTGAAATGAGATAGCCTGATAGCGCACTTACTCCCTGCAATGTCCCGGTTTTTGCGTGAACATTTTCGCTCAATGATTTTTCCTGCATTCGCTTGTTCAGGGTTCCGTCTACTCCTCCGATCGCAAGAGAATTATAAAAATCCTTGTAAAGTTCAGGCTGGTTATAATAAATATTTTTCAGCACTTCGAGGATTAATTCTGCTGACAGCAAATTATATCTTGAAACACCGGAACCATCTGCAAGAGAATAATCTTCAGGATCCAAACCAACTTCTTCAATTAATTTTTCAATCACAGCAATTCCATTCTCAGCAACAGCCGGTGCACCGGAATCATTAAATGCCATTGCATACAAAAGCATTTCAGCGCTCAGGTTATCACTTTCTTTATTTATATATATTAGAACTGAATCCATCGTTCTTATCACTGAAGAAAGAAAGACTTTATTCTCCGGTACTTTTTTAATTCCGATATCACCATTAACAGAAATGCCCTCCCTTTCAAGATGTTCCTTAAATAAAGTTAAAAAGTAATTTTCGGGATAAATCACACTAATCTTTTCCAGGCTTTCAAGCGAATCAATTATTTCATTCTTATTTACAATTCCATCAATTATTATTTTGTTACTTCGATTCACCCAATCCCGTGTCAGTTCAAAATCAGTTTCGATGTCAGGATGAACTGTTAGAGCATTATTCGAAATTTGTACATAATCTGTTTCAGGAATTATTGTAACAACAGCAGGGGAATCTACCTCACTTCCTTCTACAAATACTTCTATGCAATTCCCATTAATATTTAAAGCGCTCAGGTATGGTGCATCGGGATCCGGTTCATCATCCCATACCCAACCATTTCCCCAGTAAAGTGAATCTTTTATTGAAACATCAGCATAAATATTTCCGGTTATTGTCTTAATCTGTAGAAGCTGAATGCTTTTAATCAGCGAATCAAGTTCTTTAGTTTTGAATAAAGGATCCAGTCCTCCTACGATATACAAATCACCATACAAAACATTTCCAGTAATTATTCCGGTATGATACATTTCAGTTTTAAATTTAAATTCAGTGCCTAAATAATATAAGCCTGCAGCAGCGGTAAGGATTTTCATGTTCGATGCAGGATTCAGAAGCAGCTTTTCATTATGACGGTAAAGTGAAGTGTTCTCTGTTAAATTAAAAACGTCGATTGCAATTGATGATGACTCGAAAAAAGGATCCGTGACCAACTCGTCTATGACGGATTTAAGTTCGCAGGTTTCTGATTGAGAAAAATTATAAAAATTAAAAAGCAGGAAGAGCAGTGGGATGATAATTTTGATATTGTTGTACATTTACAATTTTAGAATTCAATTACTCTTAAATCTTTTCTTACAGCATCTTCAGCGAAATTATTCAAATTAAAAATAATCTCTTATTCTGAATTCAGCACCGATTTTTTCTTCAGCAACTATTCTTGCTTTTTCAATTTCAACTTCCTCAATAGATACAATACTCATAACAATTTTTCCGGCATATCTTTTGGCATTTTTGGCAAATGTAATCATCTCGTTAAACATTCTTGTTTCGATTCCCATAAGTTCGGCGTATTGTTTCGGGTCGACTGTATTCAGGCTGATTGAAACAACATCAATAATACCATTAAATTCAGGAGTGATATCCCGTTTATTAATAAAATTTCCATGACCGTTTGTATTCAGTCGCGTGTTTCCACCTTTGTCTTTAACGTATCGTGCGATTTCTTTTACAACTTCCCACCTGATAGTGGGTTCACCATAACCGCAAAAAACAATTTCTTTAAATTCTGTCGGGTCACCGATTTCTTTAATATAAGCTTTGGCTCCGGGTTCATCTTTTAAATCCATTTTAAGATTATAACCCTGCACTACCGGATTACTTTTTCTTTTACAGAACACACAAAGTGCATTACATCTGTTTGTTACATTAATATAAAGTGATTCTCCGATTTGATAGGTGTAAACCGTATTATGCCTGGCGCTGATTCCAAAAAGTTTGAAAGCATTCAGCGAAGTTATTTGTGCAACATATTCAACCGGAAGATTATAAACTTCGGCAACTTTTTGTGCAACATATTTTACATACGAAGGTTCGTTTCTTTTACCACGATGCGGAACCGGTGTAAGGAATGGAGAATCTGTTTCCAGGAGAAGATTATTAATATTAATCTTTTTTAAAATTTCTCTGAGGCTGTCCGCATTTTTGAAGGTGATGTTCCCGGTGAAGGAAATCATATAGTTCATATTTATAAGTTCAATTGCATCAGCTAACGATCCGTTAAAACAATGGAACTGCGCTTTTAGTCCAGTGCTGCAATAATTCCCGATAATTTCCATCAGGTCTTTATCTGATTCACGGTTATGAACAATAATTGGAAGGTCGAGTTCGAGTGCTAAATCAATTTGCGCTTTGAAAGCTTCAATCTGTTTTTCCTTAGGTGAATAGTCATAGAAGTAGTCCAATCCGATTTCACCGATAGCAACAATCTTTTTATGCTGAGCTAATTCTTTTAACTTATTTAAAAAAGAATTTTCCCAGTTTTTTGTTTCATGCGGATGTACACCGACGGCACCATAAATTATATCGTAAGTTTCGGTGAGTTCGATTACTTTTTTTGAAGTTTCAAGATCTGTTGCCGGAACAATAATGACGTCCACATTATTTTCTTTTGCACTTGCAATTACCTGATCAAGTTCGCCGGCAAAATTATCATAAAACAAATGTGCATGTGTATCTATGAACATTACTTCAAAACATTAATTGAAATTATTCGAGAATTGTTATTCTATTTCACCAATTACAAGCGGGTGCTCTTTCATTTCCAGAATAAGCTGGAAAGCTAATTCTTCCTGCTCTCTTGGAATTATAACCGCCAAACCAATTCCGACATTAAAAACTTTTCTCATCTCTGCATTATCAATATCACCGCTTTCCTGTATCAGATTAAAAATTGCCGGCTGTTCCCAATTGCCCCACTGTATTTTGGCATTCATTCCCTGCGGAATTATCCTGGAAATATTTCCTTTTATTCCCCCGCCGGTAATATGAGCCAATCCTCTTATTGAAATATTACTTTTTAAAGTATTGATAAGCCTCAGGTAAGACTTATGAATTTTTAACAATTCATCACCAAGGTTTGTTCCCAATGCTTTTATATGTTGATCGAGTTCATACTTACCTAAAAGAACCTTTCTAGCTAAAGAGTAACCATTCGTATGAAGTCCATTTGAGGAAATTCCGATTATGACATCACCCGGCTGAATATTTTTACCGTCTATAATCTCAGATTTTTCAACTATGCCAACAATTGTTCCGGATAGATCATATTCATCATGCTGATAAAGTCCCGGCATTTCAGCAGTTTCACCGCCAATTAATGAACACTTGTTTTCTTTGCATGCAATTGTAAAGCCTTTTATAATTTCAGTAGAAATTTTGGTATCAAGTTTTCCGAATGCCATATAATCTAAAAAGAAAAGAGGTTGTGCACCGCAAACAGCAATATCATTTACACAATGGTTAACAAGGTCTTGGCCAATAGTGTCATGCTTTTTCATCGCAAATGCAATCTTAAGTTTGGTACCTACACCATCAACGCTTGAAACCAATACCGGCTCAGAATATTTTTTTGTATCTAAACTGTAAAATGCACCGAATAATCCGATATCCGATAGAACATTCTTGTCAAATGTCGATTTAGCAAGATCTTTGATTCTCTCGACCGCTTCATTACCTTCGCTGATATTAACACCAGCGGTTTTATATGTGCTCTTCAAATTTATTCGCTGTATGAGGATTAATTTTTCACAAACTTAATTATTGTTTGTAATTAAAATTTACGACTAATTAGATTTCCAATCAAAATTAAAAAGAATGATAAGCTTCCGTCGAACAGTATAAAATCTTTAATTAAAAATTCTCATCTGATATACTGTCGGAATTCAGTGAAGGATGGGTCAACGAATATTCACACCCTTATATACCGTTGTTTACCTGTTGAATAACTGCTAATTTTGATATATTTGCATCCTTAAAAATATCTATGATCAAACTGTGATAAATGAAGAATTAAACGATAGAGAGAAATCAATACTGAGGTCTGTGATTCAGCAATTTATATTGACTGCAGCGCCGGTTGGTTCCCGTAATGTTGCAAAAAATTACGAAATTGGATTATCGCCGGCAACTGTAAGAAATATTATGTCAGACCTTGAAGAATCAGGCTTTATTGACCATCCACATACTTCTGCCGGAAGAGTTCCAACTGATAAAGGATACCGGTATTATGTTGACTCGCTGATGAACATTCAGAAATTAAGATATAAAGAAAAGGAGTTGATTGAAAAAAGTTTCAGCCCGGATTATGATGAAACTTCAGAAATTGTAAAGCTGACTTCAAAACTGTTAAGCACAATTACAAAGCAACTTGCCTGCGTAACTTATCCGAATCTCGATTCAGCGATACTGGAAAGGTTACAGATAATCAGTTTGACAGCAACACGGATTATGGTTGTTATTACTGTAAAATCAGGATTTGTTAAAACGATAACTTTGGAATTAAGTACAGACATCCGCGAATCACAAATTGACTCAGTTCAACTATTACTTAATGAAAGACTTGTCGGTTTGAAATTCAACGAGATTAGAAAAACTTTTAAAGAAAGATTAAGCGATATTGATGAAGAACAGAAACCCGTAATCAGGTTATTTGTTGATTCAATTGATAAAATATTTAAAGATGAAATCAGCCCAGACCGCCTGATAATCACAGGTGCAAAAAATGTAATAAAACAACCTGAGTTCGAGAACCCGGAAAATTTTCAAAGTGTTATAGAACTGATTGAAGATAAAGATATAATCATACACATTATGGAAAAATCCAGTGAAGCAGACAGCAGGAATGTATTCATATCTATTGGCAGTGAACATGGTGAAAAGAAATTGAGCGAGTATAGTTTTATAAGCAAAGAATATAATTTCGGAGGGACAAGCGGAACACTTGGAATCATTGGTCCCAAAAGAATGGAGTACTCAAAAATTGTTGCGATAGTTGACTACATGGCAAAAATGTTATCAGAATTTTTAACAACCACGATAAAATAATAAGGAGTTGTGATTTTAATGCAGGATAAAAAATCAAAAAATAAAAGTCAAGAAGAATTTAATTCAGACGATATGGCTCAGGATTCAATAGAAAAAGAAGAATCTAAAATGGCATCTGCTGAAGGTGCAGAATCAAAAAATGAATCTGAAGAATTAATTAAAAAAATAAACGAACTTGAATCAAAAGTTTCGGAACTTCAGGATCTGTTGTTAAGAAAAGCCGCCGAATTTGAAAACTATAAACGAAGAACTGAAATCGATCAAATGAATTTGCTTAGTTACGCTGCAGAGTCATTCATAATTAAATTGCTTCCTGTCGTTGATGATTTTGAACGTTCGCTCAAACATATAAACGATGCGAAAGATACCGGTTCGATCAAGGATGGGATTAAGTTCATGTTTGATAAATTATTAAAGATTCTTAATGACCAGGGCGTAAAGAAAATGGAAGTTTTAGGTAAACCTTTTAATGTGGGATATCACGATGCATTAATGCAAAGGATTGATAACTCAGTTCCGCCTCATACTGTCATTGAAGAAATCGATCCCGGGTATTTGTATAAGGATAAGGTCATCCGTCATGCTAAAGTTATAGTAAGCGATGAATCAACTATGGAATCTTCTGAGATAAAAGATGAGGACAGAAATAATACGGAAGAAGGAAACTGACCAGATGACAAAAAGAGATTATTATGAGGTTCTTGGTTTAGACCGGAATGCTTCAAAAGATGATATGAAAAAAGCCTATCGTAAATTGGCAATGCAGTATCATCCCGATAGAAATCCCGGCGATAAAGAATCAGAAGAAAAATTTAAAGAAGCAGCAGAAGCTTATGAAGTATTAAGCCACGACGAGAAAAAAGCGAACTATGACAGGTTTGGACATGCCGGCGTTCGTGGAAGCACATATGGATCTGAAGGATTTTCCTCAGTGAACGATATCTTTTCACACTTCTCGGATATTTTCGGAAGCTCATTTGGTTTCGATGATTTTTTTGGAGGTGGAACTCAGCGTGGTCGTGGACGACATCGTGGTACCGGAACTCCGGGTTCAGATCTTCGTGTCAATTTAAAACTTACTCTTGAGGAAATTGCAGCAGGAGTATCAAAAAAAATTAAAATCAAAAAACTGGTTAAGTGTGACAATTGTTCCGGAAGCGGAGCTGAAGCAGGAACTTCAACAAAATCATGCCCTGTCTGCCATGGAACCGGAGAACTCAAATCTGTCTCACGTTCTGTCTTCGGACAATTTGTGAATATATCAACCTGCCAAAATTGTGACGGAGAAGGAACGGTAATCAATAAACCATGTAGAAAATGTATGGGCGACGGCAGATTACAGCAGGAAGTAACTGTTAAAATAGATGTGCCTGCAGGAGTGCACGAAGGCAGTTATATGACGATGCGGGGTGAAGGTAATTCCGGGAAAAGGGGCGGTGAACCCGGAAGTATTATTGTCGTGTTCCAAGAACAAGAACATGAATTTTTTACCAGGGAAGAGGATAATATCATTTATGAATTATTTATAAACTTTCCATTAGCAACACTTGGAGGTGAAGTTGAAGTGCCAACATTAAATGGTAAGGTAATGCTAAAAATTGAGCCTGGCACTCAGCCTGGTAAGATGCTTAAGATGACTCACAAAGGTATCAGGCATCTCAATTCTTCAGGATCAGGAGACCAGCTAGTAAGAGTGAATATTGTTGTTCCAAAAAAAATAAATTCCGAAGAGAAGGAAATGCTAAATAAGCTTGCTGGAATGCCGAACATAAAATCTTCATCCAAAAGTGGGGACAAAGGATTCTTCAAATGATCCGGTTTATTTTATTCATAAATTTGAGTGTGATCTTTCCAGACCTACAGGCTAATAAAATTCTACCAGTATCATTCGTTAAAAAACATTAACAATACTTAACAATGTTCAAATCACTTTCGAAAAAAATAGGATTTACCGAGACAGAAATCAAAGTAATTCTATTCTTAATTTTATTTTTAGTGATAGGATTTGGATATCGTTTTATTTTTCAGATGCAGCAAGATCCGTCACTGCAGATATTTGATTATTCGAGCCAGGATAGTTTATTCTCACTTTACTCCAGGAACGATCAGAATCCTGATAAGAATGAAGACAGCTTACAATCTTTTGCAAAAGTTAAGCAGGAAGTTTTAGGATTCAGCGAAGGCAATTCGTGGGGAACAACTAATAAAATCCTCCCGGAAGAGAAAAGTATAAACCTGAACACTGCCACCATAGATGAACTTACAACGCTACCGGGTATCGGAATAAAAACAGCAGAGAAAATAATTGAATTAAGAGAAAGTATGAGTGGATTCAAAAAGCTGGAAGATTTAATGGATGTAAAAGGAATAGGTGAAGTAAAGTTTAACAATCTTAAAAAGTTTTTATATATTAAATAACAGTTATCAAAATTTTTCTTCCGTAGAAAAGTGAAATCAGCTTTTGATCTATGATATATTTATCTGCTAAAATATTTTACAACAGTAACAACTGAAAAATATTGCATCGTAGGAGTAAATAATTCTTAATGAACAGGTTTGAAAATCATGCCGGCTTTAACATCACCAGGTCAGTGTTCCAGGTTGCAGAAATGGGCTTTGACGGTGATGTTTATAAACTGGTAAACCTGAATGAAGCTAAATTTAACCAGCCAATTAATTTCAGCACTAACAAAGACGCTTTTATTTCCGCCCAACTTCAAAGTGCATATGACTCAATCAATCTTAAAAAAATTGTTTCAAGCCGAAACGCTTCATTTACCCTTCCTCTCGATACATTCCTGAGCTTCCAGGTCCCATTTGAAAATTCATTATTACACACCGATCAGGTAGAAGAATTCAGATGGGAACTATCCGTGCTTTATCCTCATATTCCTGCAGATGAGCTGGTGATCCAGTATTTTGAAGTCGAAAAAAATATGTTGGTAACAAAAAATACAGCTATGGTGCTCGCTGTACCAAGGAGGTACATTAGCCTGTTGAATAAATTTTGCCAGAATAATAGTTTGAACTTAAGGTTCATTGATCATCCGCATATTGCCGCTCACAGGGCAGTTCATTTCAGTAATGATAATGACACGAACGGTTTGAGTTTAAGCATTTACATTTCGAAAAAGAATTTGTCACTGTTTTTTTTGCTGGATGGAAATCCCGTTTACAACCGGGTGTTCCCTTACCAGGAGTTCAGTGAAATTGTAAAAACAATTACCGACCAGTTAAACCCGGCTACAAATAAAAACATAAATAAAGATTTGATATCGAATGCTTACATATGCGGTGAAGACGTACCCGATGAATTGATTTCATATCTGAAAAACATTTTGAAAATAAACTTTAAAAAGTTCAACCCGTTTAGTAAAATTAAACCTGGTGCAGGAATGGCAGAAAATATTTTCTACCGGCAAAAATTTAATTCTTTTGCCTCTGCAGCGGGTATTTCTTACAGAATATCTTAGTCTCAAATCACACATTCCGGTTAAAGTGAAATTACGTATTATCTCCGGTATTGCCGGCGGAAGATATATTAATGTTCCAAAATCCAAATTGGTCAGGCCCACAACTGATAGGGTCAGAGAAACTTTATTTAACCTGATCGGCAATAAAATTTCATTTGAAGGATTGAAGGTTCTCGACCTGTATGCAGGTTCCGGTTCACTCGGGCTCGAATGTTTTAGCCGTGGAGCTGATGAAATTCATTTTGTGGAAAATAATTTCGCCGTTTACTCTAACCTTGAAAAAAATATTAATTCTCTCGGCTCTGCGGATCGTTGTAAAATATTTAAAATGACAGCCATAAAATTTTCGCATTTATTCAAAGAACCGGGTTATGACCTGATACTTGCCGATCCGCCCTTTTTTAAATATGATATTTATAAAGTGACTGATAATCTTTTAATCAATAAATACATTAACAAAAACGGAATAATCATAATTGAAAGATCGATCCAGACAAAACAAAAAGATGTTGAGTATTTCAGAATTCAGCCATTTAAAATTATTGGTGACAGTTGTATCTACGAAATAAAAAATTAAATCTTGTTTTATTTTTTTTGCTGATGATTTCTTCAAATCAGTTTGCCCAGCCATTTGAAAGAGAATTGGAATTGATTCCCGTTTTTGATTCAGAGGGAAAGCTGATAAACACGTTCTCTGGCGGATTGAATAACATCGAACATCAGTTTATTGACATTGATGGGGATATAGATTTAGATATCATTTATCTCGACAGCGATAAAACTTTCGGATTGTATGAGAATATCGGGAATCAGTTTGTCTCTGAATTTAAACTCATTATAAATGACGACTCGGGTTTGTTTTTATCGGATTGGTTTTATTTTGTTGATATTGATAGTGATGGTGATTCAGACTATTTCACAGGCAATACAGATAAAATTTCTTTTCACAAAAATGTTGGAACAACAATTTCTCCTTCGTTCATAATTGAAACTGATACTGTTTTTGATGACCTCGGTCAGCCTATTTACAGCGAATTCGGCAGCAACCCAATTTTCGTTGATGTTGACGGAGATAATGATTACGATTTTATCACCGGGAATTCCGCAGGCACTCTAACTTTTTATGAAAACATCGGTACTGCTCAGAATTTTAATTTTAAATTTATAACAAATGTTTGGCAGGATTTAGTTATTATCGGCACTGTTACTGATGATCCCCGTCACGGTGCCAGTTCAATTGATTTTGTTGATATAGATAACGACGTTGATCTCGATCTTTTCTGGGGAGATTTTTTCAGTAAAAGTTTATATGTCATCGAGAACCAGGGAACAGTTAATATTCCGGACATGAATCTAATTTCGAGAATTTATCCATTGAATGAAGATAGTATAAAAACGAGCGGGTTTAATATGCCTCGGTTCGCTGACATCGATGCAGATGGTGATTTTGATTTGTTCGTTTCGGTATTGTATGATCCTACAGTTCCTCAGTCATTAATGTTTTTTAAAAATGAAGGAACTCCGGAAACAGCTGACCACCGGATGTTCAAAAATAATTTTCTAAAATCACTCGATGTTGGAAATAACAGCATAGCTGTCTTCGTGGATATTGATGCTGATACTGACCTTGATTTATTTATCGGATCACTTAATAATCCTCTTGGGAATATTCATTTTCTTGAGAATACCGGGACAAAATCCAATCCAACTTTTTTATATACTGATTCTACTTACTTCAGTATTCAAAGTGATTTGAGTGTAGCTCCCGTCTTCGGTGATCTTGATAATGACAACGATTTCGATCTTATTATCGGAAGATTAAATGGTACGCTCTCATTTTATCAGAATACCGGGGATTCAATTTCTCCAAATTTCCCAGCTGGAATTATTCTACTTAATGCTGCTGACTCGGTAATTGATGTTGGCAATTCTGCCGTACCATTTTTGATTGATATTGATGGTGATAATGACCTCGATCTTGTACTTGGTGCGTTCAATGGAAGACTATTTATGTATGAAAACACAGGCACACCTGAAAACTACGAGTTCACACGAAATGCAAATTACTTTGCCGGAATTGATGTAAGTGATAACAGTTCGCCATTTATATTTGATTATAACAAAGATGGTATCCTGGATTTATTTACCGGGAATAGAGATGGGAAATTATATTACTTTAATAATGAGGGAACAAACATTAATCCTATCTGGAATGAAGTAACCGATCTATTCATCAATGAACAACTTGGGGGAACTTTAGCTCCCTATTTTACGGACATTGATGAGGATGGCGACAGTGATTTATTCCTTGGAAATGTTAAGGGTGGTTTATATCTTTACATCAATTCTGAAATATCAAATATTGCTGAAAGAGAAATATTCCCTGATGACATGCTTATTGTCAGTTCTTTTCCAAATCCATTCAACAGCAATACATCCGTTTTCATTCAGCTATCCGAAGGGGATGAAATTTCAGT
>DATDOL010000200.1:0-8777 GCA_035293265.1 Ignavibacteriaceae bacterium
GATTGTCCCGTCATTTTCCTTATATTTCTCCCCATAATTTTGAAAAACAATAGAATCAAAGAAAATCTTGGTTAAAGAAAAAGTTCTCGTTACATCTGCACTTCCATATGCAAACGGACCAATTCATCTCGGTCATTTAAGCGGTGCATATCTTCCTGCAGATATTTATGTACGTTATAAAAGACTGAATGGAGATGATGTTCTTTACATTTGCGGTTCTGATGAACACGGGGTTCCGATTACAATCAGTGCTGATAAAGAAAAAGTTTCCCCGCAGGTGATTATAGACCGTTATCATGAGGCAAACAAAAAAGCCTTTGAAAGATTCGGAATGAGCTTTGATAATTATTCACGGACAAGTCTACCGGTTCACCACGAAACTGCCAAAGAATTTTTCCTTGAGTTTTATAATCGTGGTTTGCTGATTGAAAAAAAATCACTTCAGTTTTATGATGAAAAAGCAAAAATGTTTTTACCGGATAGATATGTTGAAGGAACCTGCCCAAAATGCGGAAATGAAGAAGCAAGAAGTGATGAATGTGAAAATTGCGGTTCATTGTATGATCCATCAGAATTAAAAAATCCCAAAAGCAAAGTTACTGGAGAGACTCCAATACTTAAGGCGACAGCTCACTTCTATTTTCCGCTAGGCAAGTACCAACCAGAACTTGAAAATTATATTGATGAGATGAATAAAAAATATGGCTGGAAAGATAATGTGCTTCAATATTGTCGTAGTTGGTTTGCAGAAGGTTTGAAGGATCGTGCAATTACTCGTGATCTGGATTGGGGAGTTAAAGTACCGATTAATTCAGCAATAGGAAAAGTGATGTATGTTTGGTTCGAAGCTGTTATTGGATATATATCTTCGACGAAGGAGTATTCTCAGAAAATTGGTAAACCAGATTTTTGGGAAAACTACTGGTACGATCAAAATACAAAGTATGTTGCTTTTATCGGAAAAGATAATGTTGTATTTCACACAATTGTATTTCCGGCAATTTTGATGGCTTGGAATTACAGGAAAAAGAAAAGAAGATTTATTCTCCCACAAAATGTTCCTGCTAATGAGTTCTTGAATTTTGAAGGGAAGAAATTTTCTAAAAGCCGCGGATGGGGAATTGATGTTGACGAATTCCTGGATTTGTTTGCACCTGATCTTTTGAGATATACTTTAGCAGCAAATCTTCCCGAAACACGTGATACGGATTTTTACTGGAAAGAATTCCAGCTAAGAAATAATAGCGAACTTGCAGATATACTTGGCAATTTTATCAATCGAACATTTACTTTTATATTTAAGCATTTTGATGGGAAGGTTCCGGCCCGTGGAAAGCTGGAAAAGATTGATGAGGATATGCGTAAAGAAATTTCAGGATATCCCAAAAGAATTTCAGATTACTTTGAGAAGTATAAAATACGTGACGGCGTTAATGAAATTATGAATCTTGCCCGAGATGGAAACAAATATTTCAATGACTCAGAGCCATGGATGACTGTAAAATCTGACAAAGCAAAATGTGCAGCAACGTTGAATATATGTCTCCAGGCAATTTATACTCTGGCAGAACTTTTTAATCCGGTAATTCCTTTTTCTTCAAAAAAAATATTTTATATTTTAAATGCAAAACCGACGGACTGGGTAAAATGCGGAGTTGAAAATCTTCCGGCAGGTCATAAATTAAACCAGGCAGAAATAATTTTTCCAAAAATTGAGGATGCAGTGATAGAACAGCAAATTTCGAAGTTAGACAGCAGCAAAAAATCTGAGGAAAAAGAAAATACACTTCTCAGCTACGAAGATTTTATGAAAGTAAAATTAAAAGTTGCCGAGGTGTTGGATGCAGAAAAAATCGAAAAAAGTAAAAAACTTTTGAAAATAATTGTTAAGTTAGAGAATGAAGAGAGACAATTAATAGCAGGTATTGCAGAGAGCTACAAGCCGGAAGATATTATCGGTAAAAAGGTTGTCATTGTATCTAACCTTAAACCTGCTAAACTTATGGGTGAAGAATCCAATGGTATGATTCTGGCGGTTCAAAAAGAGGATGGTTCGCTGGAAGTTATAACAGTAAATGACAACGTGAAAAATGGAGCAATTGTTAAATAAATTAATTCAAACAAATATCAGGATAACAATGAAAAAAATAATATTGTTATTGATCGTGTTAGTATCAGTTGGTTGTTTTGCACAATCAGCTGGTCAGAAAATTTCAGATAAGCTTAACGTGGTTTTACAAAACTCCGGTGCAGATGATGAAATTCTTATCTGGGTTTTCTTTTCAGATAAGGGTGAAAATCTTGAAGCATATTTTACCAACCCGACCTCTGTTGTGAGCGAAAAATCTTTATTACGGCGTGCAAAGGTTTTAAGTGAAAATAAACTCATAACCCAAACTGATTTTCCCGTTAATCAAAATTATATAACTCAGATTGAATCAGCTGGGTTCAAGCTTAAACAAAAAACAAAATGGTTCAATGGGGTAAGCGGATGGGTTACAAAATCAGAGCTTGCTCAAATTGCTGAACTGCAGTTTGTAAAGCAGCTTGATATTGTTTACCGATTCAGAACAGATAATCTTGACAGTGAATTTATGAATAATGAACAAGGAAATTCCGGTCAGGATTTGTTAAAACCTGAAGAAGTTCATTCATTTAATTATGGACAATCATTTATTCAGCTAAATCAGATAACTATTCCCCAGGTGCATGATCTCGGTTACACAGGTGCCGGGGTTACAATTTGCATGATGGATGCTGGTTTCGATCTCCTTTCCCATCAGGTTTTCAGCACAATGAATATTATTGCAACGTGGGATTTTGTTAATGGTGATCCTGATGTTGAAAATGGCAGTGATATGGGTGACGGCTCGCACGGAACGGCTACCTTATCACTCATTGGTGGATTTTTTGAAGGTCAATTGATTGGTCCGGCTTTCGGTGCCGATTTTATCCTCGCAAAAACTGAAAACACCGATAGTGAAACTCCCATTGAAGAAGATAACTGGATTGCTGCACTTGAATGGGCTGATAGTATAGGAGTTGATGTAACTTCAACATCACTCGGTTACCTTGATTTTGATCCTCCTGGACCTGGACCTGAAGATTATACGTGGCAGGATATGGATGGCAACACTGCGCGTATAACAATCGGTGCAGACCTGGCTGTTGGATTGGGAATTTTTGTCGTTAACTCTGCTGGTAACGGTGGATTTGTTTCTGCTCCTGAAAATACACTTGGCGCGCCAGCCGATGGAGATAGTGTGGTTGCTGCTGGATCAGTTAACAGCAGCGGATCAAGATCCGGTTTCAGCAGTGTTGGTCCGACCTTTGACGGAAGAATCAAGCCAGATCTGATGGCTATGGGTTCAAATGACTATCATGCTTGTAATTCGTTTAATAGTTGTTACAATAATGGAAGCGGTACATCTTATAGTTGTCCTTTACTTGCCGGAGCTTCAGCTTTATTACTGGAAGTTGACCCAAGTTTAACCCCAATGCAGCTTCTTGGGTTATTAAGAAATCATGCTTCACAAAGTTCAAATCCTGACAGGTTGATGGGCTGGGGAATAATCAACACGTATGAGACAGTTCAGGAATTGGTAACTTCGGCCGATAACAACATCCAGCCTGAAGATTATTATGTTCTTACAAATTATCCTAATCCATTTAATCCTTCAACTAAAATTCAGTTTGCTGTTTCCCAAAAGTCAGAAGTGAAGCTGACTTTACATAATCTACTTGGACAGGAAATAAAAGTATTATTTAATGATGAAGTAGAATTCGGTCTGCATGAATATCAGCTAAACTCTGATAATCTCTCAAGCGGAGTTTATTTTGTAAGAATGGTAACTTCCGGCTTCACAAAATCATTAAAGATTTCCTTGTTAAAGTAATTTTTTAGCCTGGTTTGGTGAAAAGCTACCAAACCAGGTTTTATTTCCCTTGATTTTCTACCCACCTATACATAAAATTCCAAGCTAAATTATAATCATTTTTGTAGGAGAAGGATAAATGCTATTTCGAAAAATTTCATACCTGATTTTCACACTAACTGTACTGATAAATTATTGTCTAATTGCGCAATCAGATGTGATTGTTGGAGAATTCGGCAAGTATAAAATACAGCTTGATGAATTCGAAAATGCCTATTCAAAAAATATTGGCGGTAGAGATGTAGCTGTAAACCAGTCTTTGGAGGATTATAAAAATTTCATGGATCTTTACATGAAATTTAAAATGAAACTCCGGGATGCTGAAGTGCGTGCCTATCCTAAGGATCCTAACCTGTTGAAAGAATTGAACGAATATCAAAAGCAGGTTGGTGTTTCTTATATAATGGAAAAGGAAATTACTGAACCCGGTATTTTAAAACTTTATGACCGTCGGAAAGAGGAAATAAGAGTTAGTCATATTATGATAAGACCAGATACGAGCGGAGAGGATGCTGCAAGAGAATTAGCTTTATCAGTATTGGATAGTATATTGAAAGGTGCTGACTGGGATGCAATGGCATTAAAACATTCAGGTGATAAATTTTCAGCTCTAACCGGCGGAGACATTTATTTTGTTTCAGGAGGACTTCTTCCGATAGAGTTCGAGGATGCAATGTATACTTTACAGCCAGGAGAAATTTATCATGATGTGGTTAAAACAAGGTATGGCTACCATCTAATAAAGGTTACAAAAAGAAACCCCCGTACACCAAAAATTAAAGCCAGCCATATTCTCATCAGCTATACAAATGCTGAAGGTCAGGTTGATTCGGCAGCAGCCAAGCTTACTGCTGATTCAGTTCTTGCCCAATTAAATTCAGGGGTAGCATTTGAAGATCTTGTACAAAAATATTCAGATGACACCGGGACAAAAGAAAAAGGCGGTGACCTTGGTTACTTTGAAAGAAGAATGATGGTAAAAGAATTTGATGAAACGGCTTTTAATATGCAGGTTGGTGAAATCTCCGGTCTGGTTCAAACTAATTTCGGATATCATATAATTAAATTAACTGATCGTATGCCGATGCTTACTTTTGATGAGGAAAAAGAGGAGCTCCGGAATACTTATAAAAAACAGCAGTACCAGGTTGATTACGATAAATATATTGAATCATTAAGGTCAAAATACAATTACGTTTTGAACGAGCAGAGTGTTGATTTATTAATTGAAAAAAGCGATTCGATCCGCTTTGGTATGACTCATCCCAGACTTGATGAAATTAAAGATGCAGTGCTGTTTTCATTTGCAGATAATTCAATTATTATTGGTGATTTTCTTCAGTCTGCCAGCTCGAATTCTTCGTTTACAGGAAAACAGTTATTTAATCGTGATGAGCTAATTGCCGCTGTAAATAAAATCAGCGGGGATATGCTTCTGGAAGAAGAAGCAGTTAATCTGAGTAGTTCAAACAAAGAATTTGCTGCTTTGATGGATGATTACCGCAGCGGAATTTTTATTTTCAAACTTCAGGAAGAAGAAGTATGGAATAAAGTTAAATTTGACAGTACGGATGTTTATACTTACTGGGAAAAAAATCAGGAAAAATTTGCCTGGCCGGAAAGAGTAACATTCAGTGAAATATTCTGCATGAGAGATTCACTCATCAATAAATATTATTCAATGCTTGAAGCCGGAGCTGACTTTGATTCATTAGCAGCACAGTTCACTGAACGACAGGGAAAAAGGGAAGTTTCAGGAAGATATGAATTGCAGGATGTTAATTTTTCTGACCTATCAAGAGAAGCAAATAAACTTGAGAATGTTGGAGATTATTCGCAGCCAGTTCCATTTTCCGGCGGTTATTCTATATTTAAATTAAATGAACGGCTTCCGGAAGCATTAAAAACGTTCACAGAAGCAAAAGCTGAGGTCTCAGGTCAGTACCAGGAACAAATGAGTAAAAACCTTGAGAATGAGTATTTAAAAAGTCTTGAGCAAAGATATCACCCGGTAATCTACAATGATCGACTTGAAAAAGCATTCAAACCTGAATAGCAGTTTTGTTTTCTTAATTGCTATTAATGCTCTGCTTCTTTCCTGTACCGAAGAGATTAAAAAGACAGAGTATGTTGTACGAATCAATGAAAGTTATTTAACCAAATCGGAATTAGAAAAATTAACTGATAGCTACAGCTCACCCGGGTTTTCACGAGCTGAAATTATTGACCATTGGATAAGGCAGGAAATTTTATACCAGGAAGCTGTAAAAAAAGGAATAGTTCAGAGCGAAGATTATAAAATGATAATCGGAAATTCTGAAAAAGAACTTGCTGCATCAATGCTGATAAAACAAAACTTCTCCGGCAAGAACATAAAAATAAATCAAACTGAGCTGGAGAATTATTATAATTCTAAAAAAGAAGAATTCAGATTAACATCAAACTCATTTATTCTTAACAAGCTTAAATCGAACAATAATTCCTTCGCTGTCGATTTCCGTACGAGGGTGCTGGATAACGGATGGAAGAAAGCTGTTGAAGAATTAAAAAATGATTCATCAATAGTTGATCTGAAAGAAAATATTTTGGTAAAAGAAGAAAATCTTTACCCTCAGAAGCTGGCGCGAATCGTCAAAGGTTTATATCCACTGGAAATTAGTATTGTTATTTCTGATGAAGCTGAATATCATTCAGTAGTCCAGGTAGTGAATATATTGAATAAAGGAAGTATTGCTCCATTTGAATTTATCAAATCTGATATAGAAAAAAGACTTATTGCTGAATCAGAAAGAGATTTCATTAATGATTATATTAAAGAGTTATACAGCAAATATAGTATAGAATCGGCTGATGGAAATAATGAATGACTAAAAATATTTTGTTCTTCGTTTTACTGTGTACCGTATCTTCATTTTCGCAGAAGGTGATTGATAGAGTAGTTGCTGTAGTTGACAACGAAATTATTCTGCAGAGCGAACTTGATTTTCAGACATCTATGTATGCCAGCCAGCGAGGTGCCGATCCCAACTCCCCGGAACTTAAAAGCCAAATTCTTAATTCTATGATTGATGAAAAACTCGTATATGCACAATCAGAACTCGATTCAATCATAATAACTGAAGATGAAATTAAGCAGAGGATCGAATACCAGCTACAGGTATTGCAGCAGCAATATGGTTCAACGGCAAACATTGAAAAGCTTTATGGGATGAGTATCGAGAAGATCAAACGGGAATTAAATGATGATGTTAGAAAAAGTCTGATGGTTCAGAGGCTGCGTGAAAAAAACTTCGCACCTATTGAAGCTACCAGGAGAGAGACCGAAGAATTTTTTGAATTATTTAAAGACAGCCTTGGGATGATTCCGGAAAAAGTTAAAATATATCATATCTTCAGAAATCCAAAAACCAGTGATGCAGTAAAAAAGCAATACAAAGAATTTGCTCAATCCATATTGGACTCAATTAAAGCAGGCGCGAGCTTCGAAGAAATGGCAAAAAAATATTCTGAAGATCCGGGCAGTGCGGTTCAGGGCGGCGATCTCGGTTTTGTGAAACGCGGTGTTTTCTATCCGGAATTTGAATCCGCAGCATTCAGTTTGAGCGAAGGTAAAATTTCCCAGCTTACCGAATCACCTGTTGGCTTTCATATTATCCAGCTTTTGGAAAGAAGAGGAGAATCAATTCATACACGCCACATCCTCATAAAAATTAAAGCAGATGAAGATGCAGATTTAAAAACAATTCAGTTTCTTTCCGATATAAGAGACAGCATAGTTGCTGATCCGGCAACATTCCCGCGGTTTGCAACAAAATTCAGCGAGGATAAAGAGACTGTTGCTTTTGGAGGAGAGCTCGGCACTTTTTATATCAATCAGCTCGATAAACATTTGCTGGATGTAGTTTCAAAACTTAAGGAAGGCGAAATCAGTTTCCCCCGCAGAATTGAATACGGTCAGGGCACATATGGATATCATATTGTTTATCTTCAATCAAGGAGCCTCCAGCATCCTGCTAATTTAAATGATGATTACACTGAACTAAAAAAACTTGCCGATGAATATAAAAAGCAGGCGGAGTATGAAAAATGGTTGAAGGAATTAAAAAATAAAATTTATTGGGAAGTTAGGATTTAAGTGTCATTTACGCATCACTCATCAATAAGGAATAAAGTTTGAAAACATCTCCATCCGAAACTGTTCATCCCTCTGGGAAAGATGTCCAATTAGTCGAAGGGCTCAGTGTTAAAATCAAAAAAATAAAATCGGAAATCGCGAAAGTAATTATCGGGCAGGATGAAATAATTGACCAGCTTTTAATTTCGTTATTCGCTAACGGTCATTGCCTGCTTGTCGGTGTCCCCGGATTGGCTAAAACTCTCCTTATCAAAACTGTAGCAGAAGTTCTTGATCTGAAATTCAGCAGGATACAATTCACTCCCGATTTAATGCCGAGTGATATCACTGGAACAGAAATTATTGAAGAAGATGCAATAAGCAAGAAAAGAAATTTTAAATTTATTTCGGGTCCCATATTTGCAAACATTATTCTTGCAGATGAAATAAACAGAACCCCGCCAAAAACACAAGCTGCATTACTAGAGGCAATGCAGGAACATAAGGTAACAGCTGCAGGAACTACATATCAGCTTCCCGAACCGTTTTTTGTTCTCGCAACCCAAAACCCTATTGAGCAGGAAGGAACCTATCCATTACCTGAAGCTCAGCTTGACAGGTTTATGTTCAATTTGTGGTTAGAATATCCTTCCTTTAATGAAGAGAAAAAAATTGTTGAAACCACCACAAGTGAGTATAAAGCAAATCTTGAAAAAGTTTTAGCTGCA